>JASHYF010000418.1 GCA_030043235.1 Solirubrobacteraceae bacterium
GCCGGTGTCGCCGGCACCGTCACCGGCGCCGGCGAGGGCGCGGCCTGCGCGGTTCCGGCCGTGGCCTTGCGCACGACGAACGCCGCCGCGAAGGCCGCGACCGCGATCACAGCCGTGATCGCGATGCGCCGGCGCGCGCTCGCGGTCATTCGCAGGTCTCGGGCTTTTTCGAGCCCGGCCGGAGGCAGCGCTGCACCTTGCTGAAGCTCCCGCGGCGGATGCGGTATTCGATGTATGTGCCGATGCGGTTCTTCGCGGTCGCGTAGATCTTCAGCACCGCCCCGTCGGGCAGCACGGCGCCGCGCAGACGCGAGAAGCCGACCGAGCGGCCCGTCTGCGTCTGCGGGCTGCAGCCGCGCGTGCAGCGCACTTCCACGCGCGCCTTCGCAGGGGCGGTGACGGCGAGGCCGAGCACGCGCACGCCCGAGCTCAGCGGCTGCGCCGTCAGCGTCGCTTCCGCCTGCAGCGGTTTCAACTGCACGAGGTAGTCGAACAGCACCTCGAGTTCGCCGCCCGCTTCGTCCACCCCGCCGATCTGCGCCGTGTAGGACTTGCCCGCCGCCACGTCCACGAAGAGTTCGCCGGCTTTCGTCGGTTCGTTGACCGCGCATTCGCGCTTGTTGTATTCGGGCAGCAGCGTCTTCGGGTCGTAGGGCATCACCGCCATCACCGTGCCGAACGTCGCCGATGTGCGAACGCGCATGATCCCGTTCGCGTCCGGATAGAAGTCGTACCAGATCGTCTTGCCCTCGCTCACGCCGTCGCAGCCCGTCAACTCAGGCCCGCCGCCGTGCGACGGCGGGTTGAAGAGTTCGCTCTGCACCGTCGCGTTCGTCGTGTTGCGCGTGTCGGTCAGGGTGTCCACGCGGTTCAGCGGCTTGCCGGGCGCGTTGAGGTTCAGCGAGTCCAGGTAGTTGTCATTGATCGGCGGTTCCGGCCCGGTCGCGCTCGCCGCGATCGTCGCCGTGCTCCCCAGACCCAGCGAAACAACGGCCAGCGCCGTGGCGATCAGCGCCGGCCGCCCGGCGCAGGTGTGTCTTGCTCGCATCAGATCGTCTCGACTTGCATCCTCGGGAACACCAAATCATATGTCACCCTCCAAGCGCGCCGCCCGACCGCGGAGCCTGCGCGGCGGCGGCCGTGGCCTGCCCGCGAGCGGCTCGCGCGCCTTTGACCAGCGGTCGCGCTGGTAGACTCGCCGCGCTTTTCACGCGTGTGAACAGGAGGGGAGCAGAGCGCTGAGCGACGAGCAGTCAGGCTCCGCAGGCGGCATTCGCCTCACGATCCACTACGCGTTGCTGGCGCTGGTGACGGTCGCGGTGCTGACCTTCGTGTTCACGGAGGGCGCCGGCGAGCACGCGCAGAAGCAGATCGCCGGCAGCTACGACGTATCGGGCTCCGTGCGCTCGCTCGCATGCCTCGGGCCGAAGATCGAACTCGCCCAGTCCGGGCGCTTCCTCACGCTCTCCAACGCCCAGTCCACGCTCGGCGGCTCGCTCACGTTCAAGCAAGGGCGCCTGACCGGCACGGTGCATTGCGTCGGGGGCGGCTCGGCGAGCATCGACGCCCGTGTCGCCGCGGGTGCGCTCGCGGGCACGCTTGGCGGCCTGCCGGTGAGCGCCCTGCTCAAGAAGGAACCGCCCGAACCGGGGGCGCCCAAACCGCTCGCCCCGACCTCCCTCGCGGGCGAATACCAGCTCGCCCCGTCGTCCGCCTGTGTCGGCTCGAAGATCGAGCTCTCGCAGTCGGGCGCCTACGTGCGGCTCGTGAGCGCGAAGGTCCTCCGCGCGATCCTGCTCTACAGCAAGGGCGCGCTCACGGGGT
The DNA here is from genome assembly GCA_030043235.1 of Solirubrobacteraceae bacterium. Lineage (GTDB taxonomy): Bacteria > Actinomycetota > Thermoleophilia > Solirubrobacterales > Solirubrobacteraceae > Palsa-744. Next base: position 1,825 of record JASHYF010000418.1, read on the forward strand.
CGGTGGTGTGCAAGAAACACGAACACCTTGCGATGGCCGGCACCGCCACCGGCCGCACGGTGGAACTGCTGACGGGGCCGCTCGCGGGCGGCGCCCCCGGCGCCACGGCGAAACCGCTCGAACGGGTGGTGGCCACCAAGCAGCGAACCGCCGAAAACACGGTCGTCGCGTTCTTCATCGCGGTCGTGATCGTGATGGTGTTCGCCCGCCTGTGCGGAAGCGTCATGCCGCGCATCGGGCAGCCCCGGGTGATGGGCGAGGTGCTCGCCGGCATCCTGCTCGGTCCCACCGCCTTCGGAGCGATCGCCCCCCACCTGCAGGCGACGATCTTCGCCTCGGACATCGTCCCCTACATCGGCGTGGCAGCGAACCTGGGGCTGATCTTCTTCATGTTCCTCATCGGCCTGGAGGTGGATCTCGCTCAGATGCGCGGGCGCACGCGGATGACCTTCGCGATCTCCAACACCGCGCTGCTCATCCCGTTCATGCTGGGCACGCTCGCGGCGCTGCCCCTCTACCCACTGCTGGCGCCCGAAATCCGCTTCGCCGCCTTCGCGCTGTTCGTGGGGGTATCGATGTCCGTGACGGCCTTCCCCGTGCTCGCCCGGATCGTCTCCGAGCGGCGCATGCTCAAGCGTCCGCTAGGCTCGCTGGCGCTGTCGGCAGCCGCGGTCGACGACGTCTCGGCGTGGTTGTTGATCGCGCTGGCCACCGCGGTGGCCGGAGCCGGCACCGGCGTGCAGGTGCTGAAGACGATCGGCTGGGCGGCCGTGTTCTGCGTGGGCATGTGGCTGCTCGTGCGCCCGGTGCTGGCGCGGGCCGCGGTCGCCTACGACGAGGCCGGGCGGATCCCCGGGACGTGGATCACCGCGATCTTCGCCGGCGTGCTGCTGTCGGCCATCGCCACCGAGACGATCGGGATCGCCGTCATCTTCGGCGCCTTCGTCATGGGCGTCGTCATGCCGCGCCACGCGGGGCTCAGCGACGCCGTCACCCGGCGCGTCGAGGACTTCGTGCTGGTGGTGCTATTGCCGCTGTTCTTCGCCTACACCGGGCTGCGCACCAACGTCGTGCTGCTCGGCCGCGGCGAGCTGGTGTGGATCACGCTCGCGCTGTGCGCCATCGCGATCGCCGGCAAGTACGGCGGGACGCTGATCGCCGCGCGCGTCATCCGCCTGTCGTGGCGCGAGTCGGGCGTGCTCGGGGCGCTCATGAACACCCGCGGCCTGACCGAGCTGATCGCGCTCAACCTCGCGCTCAGCCTGGGGGCGATCTCCCAGGCGCTGTTCGCGGCGCTCGTGGTCATGGCGCTGGTCACCACGTTCATGGCAGGACCGCTCGTGCGGGCGCTCGACCCGCGCAACTCCTTCGGGGAGGAAGCCGAGGAGGAGCTCGAGCTCGCCCTCGCCGCGGCGCCGGCCGCCGCCCCCGCGGGGGGCGCCCCGCTGCACCAGCTCCTCGTCGCGCCGCAGGGCGA
>JASHYF010000419.1 GCA_030043235.1 Solirubrobacteraceae bacterium
TAATCGGGGCGCCGAGATTTGAACTCGGGACCTCACCGACCCGAACGGTGCGCGCTACCAGGCTGCGCCACGCCCCGACGCACCGCCCAGTATCCCACACGCGCGAGGTCCATCCGGCGAGACGCGCGAGGCTGTCCGGCCCCACCGGCGAGCGCACCCGGCGCGACGCGCTCAGCCCGCGCCCCGCCTCCGAGCCCCGCGCCCCCCGCGCCCGCTACCCTCGCCAGCGATGCCCGCAGCCACCGAGGAGATCCTCACCGAGCTCGACCGCCTGCTCGAACCGGAGCGCTTCGAGGACTACTGCGTGAACGGCCTGCAGGTGCCCGGCGCCGAGCACGTGAGCACGCTCGCCACAGGCGTGTCGGCCCACGCGGAGCTGTTCGAGCTGGCCGCGCACGAGCGCGCGGAGCTGCTGCTCGTGCACCATGGCCTCTTCTGGGGCTCGGGAGTAGCCGCAATCGACGCGATGCTCAGGCGCCGCCTGCAGATCCTGTTCGACGCGAACATCGCGCTCGCTGCCTACCACCTCCCGCTGGACGCGCACCCGCGCATGGGCAACAACGCGCTGCTCGCCCGCGCGCTCGAGGGGACCGAGCTGACGCCGTTCGCCCTGCACCGCGGCCAGCCGATCGGCTTCCTCGCGAGCTTCCCCGAGGAGGGCATTCCCGTGCGGGAGCTGATCGCGCGCGTGCGCACGATCACCGGGCGCGAGCCGTTGGTGTTCGACGCCGGGCCGGAGCGCGTGCGCCGCCTGGCGATCGTGTCGGGCGGCGGCGCCGACTACGTCGCCGAGGCGGCCGCCGCGGGCGCGCACGCGCTGCTCACCGGCGAGCCCGAGGAGCGCTCGATGGCGCAGGCGCGCGAGTGCGCGCTGCACGTGATCGCCGCGGGGCATCACGCCACGGAGACGTTCGGCGTGAGGCGTCTCGGCGAGCACCTCGCCGAGCGCTTCGAGCTGCGCCACGTGTTCCTCGACGTGCCCAACCCCGTGTGACGCGCCCCGCGCCACCCTGCCTGACACGCGCGTTGCCCCATCCCCGGGGCGGCATACCTCCCACCCCAGCCCGCCCGCGCGCTGCCAACCCCTCTCGTACATACGTGTCATAGCCAACGCGCCCTGCCAACGTCTAACATCACATCTGCATACGCAGAAACCGCAAGGAGGGTGATTGATGGAGGCCGCCGCGCCTTCGAGCACGGAGCCGCAGACGATCGCTGAGTCGACGGAGTTGCGCACGATCGCCGACCTGATCGCGAACTCCGCCGTCGAGCACGGCGAGCATGCGGCCGTGCGCTACAAGCGCGACGGCGCGTGGCACGACGTGACCTACGCGCAGCTCGCTGACATCGTGCAGGAGCTCGCGCTCGGATTGATCGAGCTGGGCATCCAGCCGGGCGAGCGCCTGTGCATCCTCGCGAACACCCGCCCGGAGTGGTCCTACGTGGACATGGCGGCGACCTCCGCCGGCCTGGTGGTGGTGCCGATCTACCAGACCAACTCTCCCGAGGAGTGCCTGTGGGTGATCTCCGACTCCGGCGCGTGCGGGGTCGTGTGCGAGAACGACGAGCAGCTCGCCAAGATCGCCGCCATCCGCGATCGCCTGCCCAACCTGCGCACGGTCGTCGTGATCGACCCGCCCGGCGCCCCCACGAACGGCTCGACCGCCGCCGGCGCGCAGGCCACGGCCGGTGGCGCCGTCCCCGCCAACGGCTCGGCGGCCGGCAGCAGCAGCAGCAGCAGCAGCAGCAGCAGCAGCAGCAGCGGCGGCGGCAGCAGCAGCAGCAGCAGCAGCGACAGCAGCAGCAGCAGCACCGGCAGCAGCGCCGCTGCCGACGTCGTGCGCCCGATCACGCTGGATGAGCTGCGCGAGCGCGGGCGACGCCGCTCGCCGGAGGAGCTGGAGGCCCGCCGCGCGGGCGTGCGCCCACAGGACCCGTTCACGTTCATCTACACCTCTGGCACCACCGGCCCGCCCAAGGGCTGCGTGCTCACGCACGGCAACTACCGGGCGATGATCGGCATGATCAGCCAGGCGGGCGAGATCGAAGGAGACGAGGTCATCTACCTGTACCTGCCCCTCGCGCACTCCTTCGCGCTGCTGATCCAGCTGGCGGTGTTCGACCTGGGCGGCACGCTCGCGTACTTCGGCGGCGACACCAAGCAGATCGTGTCCGAGCTGCTCGAGGTCAAACCCACGTACCTGCCGTCCGTGCCGCGCGTGTTCGAGAAGATCTACACGCTCGCGCGCGCGGCCATCGACGCCCAGCCGCCCGAGGAGCGCGAGCGCGCGCAGGCGGCGATCGAGCTGGGCGTGAAGGTGCGCGACATGATGAACCGCGGCGAACAGGTGCAGGAGGAGCTGCGCGCGCCGTTCGAGGAAGCGGACGAGCAGCTTTTCAAGAACGTGCGCGCGATCTTCGGCGGGCGCGTGCGCCACGCGACCAGCGGCGCGGCGCCGATCGCGAAAGAGATCCTCGAGTTCTTCTGGGCGTGCGGCGTGCCCGTGCTGGAGGGCTACGGCATGACCGAGACGGCCACCGCCGCGACCGTGTCCACCGTCGCGAACCACCGCTTCGGCACCGTCGGGCGCGCGCTGCCGGGAGTGGAGATCAAGATCGCCGGCGACGGCGAGATCCTGATCAAAGGCCCGAACATCTTCGCCGGCTACCACAACCAGGCGTCCACGAGCTTCGGCGCGGTCGAGGACGGCTGGCTGCACACCGGCGACCTCGGCTCGCTCGACGAGGACGGCTACCTGTCGATCACCGGGCGCAAGAAGGACATCATCATCACCGCCGGCGGCAAGAACCTCACGCCGGCGAACATCGAGAACGACCTCAAGCAGTCGCGCTGGATCTCCCAGGCGGTGATGCACGGCGACGCGCGTCCCTACCCGGTGGTGCTGATCACGCTCGACGAGGAGGAGATGCCGGCGTTCGCGCGCGAGCACGGCCTGCCCGAGGACATCCGCTCGCTCGTCGAGGAGCCGGCGGTGCGCGAGCTCATCCAGCAGGTCCTCGACCGCGTGAACGCCAAATACGCGCAGGTCGAGCAGGTGAAGAAGTTCGTGATCCTCGACCACGACCTCTCGCAGGCCACCGGCGAGCTGACACCCACGCTGAAGGTCAAGCGAAACGTGGTCAACGAGCGCTACGCGGAGCTGTTCGACGGCCTGTACGCCGGCTGAGACGTCGTCGGCCAGCTGCGCCTGCACGCACGGCCGACCTGCGAAGATGAGGTTGCATGCGCACTGACCCATCGGACAACGGCGGCCTGTTCGTCGGCCGGCGCCCCGGCACCGCGCCGATCCACTTCCGCGCCGCGCCCCAGCGCGGCAGCGAGCTGCGCCAGCGCGTGGACGGCTCGCTCGCCAGCATCATGCTGGTGGCGATAACGCTGTTGTGCATCTTTTGCTGGGGCCCGATCCCGCTGGCGTGCCTGTGGATCGGCTCGCAGGTCAACTACCTGTCGGGCAGCGTCAGCCTGGGCATCTTCTTCTCGTTCGTCGCCCTGTTCGCGCTGCTGTTCGGCGCGCTCGCGCTGATGCGCAAGATCGACAGCGCGTGGATCCTCGTGCGCCGCGCAGCCGGGCACGACCAGCGCACGGGTGCGCTGGGGCGCATCTTCGCCGTCGTCGCCGTCGTGTGCGCGCTCGCCTTCCTGCTGTGGTTCCTCGTCATCCACGGGCCGGGCACCGGCTTGGTCGCCGGCGGCGGGGGCCCGTGAGAAACTGCCGCCTGCTCGCCGCTCCCCCGCGCACGGCCGGGGGCCGGCTGGCGGGCGCCGCGCGGGCAG
>JASHYF010000420.1 GCA_030043235.1 Solirubrobacteraceae bacterium
AGGTTGTTCTCGCGCAGCGTCGTGCCGGTCGCAGTGAGGTCGACGATCGCCTCCACCATGCCCGTCAGCGGCGCGAGCTCGACTGAGCCCCTGACCTCGACGATCTCAGCCTGCCTGCCCGTCTGCTCGAAGTGGCGCGCGGCGATCCGCGGGTACTTGGTGGCCACGCGCATCACACCCAGGCGGCGCAGCGCGGCGAGGGCGGGATCAGAACCGGCCTTGCTGGCAAGCACCATCGTGCAGCGCCCATAGCCCAGGTCGAGCAGCTCGTACACCTCGCGCCCGCCTTCGCCCGCATAAAAAGATGCCCGCCCACCCTGCTCGAGCAGCACGTCCTTGCCGGTCACGCCCAGGTCGGCGGCGCCCGCCTCGACGTAGGTGGGCACGTCGGAGGGGCGCATGGTGATCACGCCGATGTCCTCGAACAGCAGCTTGCGCTCGTTCGAGCGCAGCTCGGCGGTGTCCAGGCCGAGCGCGGCGAGCAGATCGACGGTGTCGTCGAACAGCGCTCCCCGGGGCACCGCGATGGTGAGGCCGCCGGTGGCGCTCATGGCGCCCCTGCGATCCGCGGGCTGACGTCCACGCCCGCGGCGGGCTGGGCGCCGGCTGGCGCGCGGCGGCCGGCCTGGGCGAGCAGCGCTCCCGTGCCGCGCTCCTCGCCGGCGAGCGCTATGTGCAGGCGGTCGACACCGAGCGCGAAGCCGACGGCGGGCAGGCTCGGGCCGAAGCGCGCGAGCAGCTCGTCGTAGCGCCCGCCACCGCCGATCGGGGCGCCGAGCGCGGGGTCGTACACGTCGAACACGGCGCCGGTGTAGTAGCCGATGTTGCGCACGAGGCCGAGATCGAAGATCACGCGCTCGGCGACCGCGGGCTCGAGCAGCTCGTGCACGCGCTGCAGGCCGGTGACCGCCTCCTGCACCTGCGGGGGCGCGGGGGCGAGAACCTCGGGGCCGCCGCGGCGCTGGGGCACGCCGAGGAGCATCTGCGCCGCCTCGCGGGACAGGCCGGCCTCCGAGAGGCCGCGCTCCAGCCCTACGAAGTCACGCAGCACGAGCGCCTGCAACAGGCCTGGGCGCGCAGTCTCGGGGACGTCGAGGCTGGCCATCAGCGCGGGGAACAGCGACGCGTCGCCGAGGCCGACGCGATAGTCCTTGAGGCCGGCGGCGTCGAGTGAGTGGCAGAGCACGGTGAGCGCCTCCGCCGTGCCGTGCGGGGCGGGCGCCCCGATCAGCTCGATGCCGGCCTGCAGCAGCTCGCGCGGCTGGCCGCGCTGGGGGCGCACGCCGCGGTAGCAGTGGGCGAAGTAGCAGAAGCGCAGCGGCATGTCGCTGGAGGCGTAGCGAGTGGCGACGACGCGGGCGATCGGCACGGTCATGTCGGAGCGCAGCACGAGCACGGCGCCGGTCTCGTCGAACACGCGGTATGCGGGCTTGGCCTCGGCCATGTCCGCGCGCGCCAGCACGGACTCGTACTCGAGCGCGGGCGTGTACACCTCGCCGTAGCCGTGGTGCTCGAACACGCTGCGCAGCGTGTCGGTGATGGCGCGCACCTCGCGCGTCTCTTCTGGGAGCACGTCGCGCGTGCCGCTCGGGATCGGGTGGATCATCAGGACCCGAGATTAGGGATGGATGGGGAGGTTACGCGTGGACGGGCTCGGTGGCCACGCGCTCGATGCGCGCGCCGAGATCGCGCAGGCGCTCGTCGATGCGCTCGTAGCCGCGGTCGATCTGGCGGATGTTGCCGATCTCGCTGCGACCGTCGGCGCACAAAGCGGCCAGCAGCATCGCCATGCCCGCGCGGATGTCCGGCGACTCGACGCGCTCGCCGCGCAGCCGGCGCGGGCCCGTGACGATCGCGCGGTGCGGGTCGCACATGACGATGTCGGCGCCCATCAGGATCAGCTTGTCGGCGAAGATCAGCCGGTTCTCGAACATCCACTCGTGCACGAGGATGGAGCCCTCTGCCTGGGTGGCGAGAGCTACGGCGATGGACGTCAGGTCGGCCGGGAACGCGGGCCAGGGGCCGTCCTGGATCTTGCTCTTGTACTCGCCCACATCCGCCTGCACCACGAGCTTCTGGGCGCCCGGCACGACCAGGTCGCTGCCGTGCAGCTCCGAGCGCAGGCCCACGCGTTCGAACACCAGCCGGATCATGCGCAGGTCGGCGGGCACCGTGTCCTTGATGCGCAGCTCGCCGCCCGTCACGCCGGCGAGCGCCATGAAGCTGCCGATCTCGATGTGGTCGGGGGCGACGTCGTGCTCGCAGCCGTGCAGGCGCTCGGCGCCGTTGACGGTGATCAGGTTGGAGCCGATGCCGTGGATGTCGGCCCCCATCTTCACGAGCATCCGCGCGAGGTCCTGGACGTGAGGCTCGGATGCGGCGTTGCCGATGATCGTCGTTCCGGGCGTGAGCGCGGCTGCCATGAGCGCGTTCTCGGTGGCCATCACCGAGGGCTCGTCCATAAACACGTCCGTGGGGCGCAGGCCGCGCGGGGCGCTGAGCACGATCTCGCGGGCGCAGTCGGTGATCGCGCCCATCGCACGGAAGGCGTCGAGGTGGGGATCCAGGCGGCGGCGGCCGATCACGTCGCCGCCCGGCGGGGGCATGACCGCGCGGCCGAGCCGAGCGAGCAGCGGGCCGGCGAGCAGGAAGGAGGCCCTGATCGATTCGGCGAGCTCGGGATCGATCCCCACCTCCTCGATGCGGCCCGCGCACAGAGCGATCTCGTTGGGTGCGCGCCAGCTCGCGCTGACGCCGAGCGAGACGAGGATCTCGATCATCGCGTCCACGTCGCGGATGCGCGGCACGTTGCGCACGATCACCTCCTCCTCCGTGAGGATGCTGGCCGCGAGGATCGGCAACGCCCCGTTCTTGTTCCCCGCCGGGACCATCGTGCCCGACAGGGGGACGCCGCCTTCGATAACGAACTTCTCCATCTGCTTTGTGCGTCGCCCGCCGGTCGATTGGGACCCACCCGCCCCACCCGCCCCGCCGGCAAGACGCCTGGCAAGCCTAACAGCCATCTCACGTGGAGTTCGCGAGCTGCGCGAATGCCCCTGCCTCGACGTTCCCTGTGCTCCCGGGCGGCGCCTGCGGGCGTCGCCCGGTGCAAGTCGCGTTGCACGATGGAACGCGGCAATCGGCTCTGGCAAGCCAGTTTTGACCGAGCATCGCACGTACGCACACACGTTCGTGCACGTCCGTCCGAACGCATCCGTAGCGTGCGAACGCATGTTCTGCCAGCCCCCCGCGAAGCTTGCGCAGCACGCGCTCCGGGCGTTGCGCCTGGCCCGCTCGTTCCGCAGGGTCAGCGGCGAGGCGCCGATGCTGGCTTTTCAGCCGGTGGTCTCCTCGCCGCTGCCCTCCGAACCGGACTTGCGAGTTTCCCCGCATCCGGCTCTCCATGAGCACATCGGGTGGGTTCGTTTCATGCGAGCGCCTGTTGGATGCGTGCGAGTGA
>JASHYF010000421.1 GCA_030043235.1 Solirubrobacteraceae bacterium
GTCGCCCAGCCGATCAGGCCGGCGAGCTCCGAGTCGAGCGTCGCGCGCGGCAGGTAGTGGGAGGGCTCGAGCGCGAGCGGGGCCACGGTCACGTCGGCGTTCACCTTGGCCGCGCGCAGCGCCGCGGCGACATGCGGCGAGTTCACCAGCAGCCAGCGCGTGCGCCTGCGCGCCCGCAGCTCGCCGCGCAGCAGCTCGATCGACTGCCGGCCGCTCGCGCGCAGGGGGTTCCAGACGCGCGGGTCGCGTCGCGTCAGGCAGTGCAGCTGCACGAGCGCCGGCCGGTCGACCAGCTCGATGCCCGCCGCCGCCTCCGCCTCGACGAAGTGCACGACGTCGGCCTCCCGCGCGAGCGTCCGCAGGCGCTCGGCGAAGGGAGCGCTCCTCAGCCGGCCCAGCGGGCGCAGGAGCCGGTCGCGGCGACTCCGCGCGAGCGTGCGCTCGGGCATGCGCACCATCTCGACCGGCAGGCGGCCGGGGGGCGTCGGCGCTTCGGGCGAGCCCTGCGGGCACAGCAGCCTGCACTCGACCCCGAGCGCGCTGAGCCCGTCGAGCAGGGCGACAGCGCAGCGCGCCGCGGCTCCGCCCTCCAGCGCGGGAGGGCGATCCATCACGACCAGGGCACGCAATGCTGCGAGAGTATGACGCACATGGTCGCGAGCACCAGGGAGCTCACGCGGGGACTCTTCGGGCGGGGCGCGGCGGGCGATGCGGCGGCGGCCGGGGGCAGGCACATCGCGCTCAACATCCTCGCCCAGTTCGCCGCCCGCGCGATCGTGATGGCGATGACGATCGTCACGGCGTCGCTGATGGCGCGCACGCTCGAGCCGACGGGCTACGGCGTGTGGAACGGAGCGTCCAGCTACGTGGGGCTGTTCAGCGTGCTGACCGACCTCGGCTTCACGATCGTCGCCACCCAGCGCATGGCGGCCGAACCCGAGCGGGAGGCGGAATGGCTGGGAGCGCTCGTGGGAGTGCGCCTGGCGATGGCGCTGGCGGTGTTCGTGCTGTGTGCCGCGTCCATCCCGCTGCTGCTGAGCGACGCGCACCATGCGCACCTGGTCGCCCTGATCCTGAACCTCGGAACGCTGTGGGCGGGGACCACGGCCGTGATGACGGTCTTCCAGACGCGCCTGCGGGGCGGGCTGGTGCTGTCGTTCACCGTGCTCCAAGGCTTCCTGTGGCTCGTCGCGGTCGTGGCGCTCGCCGTCGCCAGCGCCTCCGTGGTCGCTTTCGCCGTGGCCAACACGACCGTGGTGGCGATCGCGTGCGCGCTGCAGGTCGCCTTCGGCCGCAGGAACGCGAGCATCGCCTGGAGAGCCGGCCTGCGGCTGTGGCGCGAGCTCATGCGCCGGGCCTTGCCGCTGGGCCTCGCGAGCGTGCTGATCACGATCTACTTCCAGGTCGACTCGGTCCTCCTGCTCGGGATCGCCGGAGCCAGGGAAGCGGGCATCTACGGCGCCGCCTACGGCTTCTTGGGACCGCTGCTGTTTCTCCCCGCCGCCGTGATGTCGTCTTTCTTCCCGGTGCTCTCGGCGGTGCTGCGGCCAGACCCCGGACGTGCGCGCCAGCTGGTGCAGGCCTGCGCTGATTTGATGGGCGTGATCGGCTTGCCGGTCCTCGCCGGCGCCATCGCCCTCTGCGGGCCGCTCGTGCACCTCATCTTCGGTTCGACCTTCGCACATGCCGCCGGGCTGCTGCCGATCCTGATGATCGCCTTCGTGTCCATGTGCTTCGGAACGCTCGCCGGCTTCCTCACGCCCCTTTTGGACCTGCAGTGGCGCCTCGCGCTGTACTCGGGGATCGGCGCGGCGGCCAACGTGGCGCTCAACCTGCTGCTGATCCCCAGCTATGGCTCGTACGGCTCGGCCTGGGCGACCGTGGCGACCGAGCTGCTCACGCTGACGCTCGTGGGGAGCACCGCCCTGCGGAGGCTGAGGATGAGGCTGCTGCCGTGGAAGGTGCTGCGCACCGCAGCGCTGGCGGCGGGGATGACCGGCGTGATGATTCTCACCCGCGGCCTCGGGCTGATCCCGGCCGGGCTCCTGGGCGTGCTCGTGTACGCGGCCGGCCTGCTCGCCCTACGCATCGTGCGCCCGCGCGAGCTGCAGGCCTTCAGGGCGGGCGCGTGAGCGGCGCGCGGTGCATGTCCGCGAGCCTCCCCGGATGAGCGCGCGCCGGCGCCTGTTCGTGTCGAGCTTCGCGCCCGTCCTCGGCGGCGGGCGGGCGCTGCGCACATACACATGCATCCGAGCGCTTGCGACGCTCGGTCCGGTGGACCTCGCCTACGTGACGCACGAGAGCGACGAGCCCTCGCCGGAGTATCAGGCGATCGAGGGCATCGCCTTCCACAAGATCGACTCGTCCCGGGGTCCGCGGCGGGCGGCCGTATACGTGTCCAAGCGCCTGCAGGGGATCCCCGCGTCGTGCTGCCGCGGCACCAGCCCGGAGCTGATCGAGATCGCCGAGCGGCTCGCCCGTGCGCCGCAGCGCGGGCAGGTGATCGTCGGCGACATGAACGCGGCGTGCGGGCTGATGCCGCTGGCCGCCACGCGGCCGGTGGTCTACAACGCGCACAACATCGAGTCCGAATACCTGCGCGGGCGCCCCGGCCAGCGCGCCCTCTGGCGCATGGCCATGCGTCGCTACGAGTCGCGCCTGCTGGCGCTCGCCGACGAGTCGTGGATGGTCAGCCGCGGCGACATGCGCACGGCGCACGCGCTCGTGCCGAGCGCCCGGCTGCGCTACGTGCCGAACGTGGTCGACGTCTCGGCGATCGCGCCGCCGCCCCGCGGGCGGGGCGCCCGCGAGGACGGCACGAGCGCCTCGCGACTGCTGATGATCGGCGACTTCAAGTACCGCCCGAACGTGTCGGGCCTCGACTTTCTCGTGCGCGCGGTGCTTCCGCTCGTGTGGCGTTCGCTGCCCGACGTGGTGCTCACGGTCGTCGGCCGCGGGCTGGAGGCATGGCGCTCCCCGGACGCGCGCATCGCGGTGACGGGGTTCGTCGAGCAGCTCGCCCCCATGTACGCGTCCGCCGACTGCGTGGTCGTCCCGCTGACCGAAGGCGCCGGCACGCCGTTGAAGTTCGTGGAGGCGCTCGCCTACGGCATGCCGATCGTCGCCACCCCGCTCGCGGCCAAAGGCCTCGAGGTCAGCGCCGGGGTCCACTACCGCGAGGGGGAAGGCGCGTCAGCTTTCGCGCACGCAGTGATCGAGGTGCTGCGCGACGGAGACGCGGGCATGGGCGCGCAGGCGCGCAAGCTGGCCGAGCGCGAGTACTCGATCGAGGCGCTCGCCGAGCGCCTCGCGCGCGCGCGCGCCGACGGGGCGGGGCTGGATCCGGGGCTGGCGACGCCGGAGCATGCAAGCGGGTACGCGCGCCGGCAAGAACAGCCCCCGATTCGCCCGAGCGCGCCGCTGCGCTGGCTCGTGCACGCGACCGGCACGGGCCTGGGGCGACGCTACCCGTTCGTGCTCTGCTACCACGGCGTGAGCGCCGTCGCGCCCAGCGCCGATCCGAGCGGGATCTTCGTCAGCCGGGCGCTGTTCGAGCGCCACCTGGAGGTGATCGCCGAGAGCCGCTACGAGCTCCTGACGGTGGGCGAGCTGTGGGCCAGCATGCAGCGCCATGCCGAGCGCGCCACGGGCGTGGGTTCGATCTCCTTCGACGACGGCCTCGTCAGGACCGTGCGCGACGCGCTTCCCCTGCTGCTCGAGCGCGGGCTGCGCTGCTCGGTGTTCATCCCCACGGGACTCATGGGTCAACCTCATCCCGACATCAGCGGAGAGCTGATCGTCAGCCCCGATGAGGTGCGCGAGCTCGCTGCCGCGGGCGTGGAGGTCGGAGCCCACAGCGTCGACCACGTGCGCCTGAGCAGCCTGAGCTACGAGGAGGCCCTCGAGCAGATGCGCCGCAGCCGCGCGACGCTCGAGGACCTGCTGGGCAGGCCCGTCACGGTCATGGCCTACCCCTTTGGCGCCTTCAACGCGCGGACGATGCGCGCGGCCGGGGAGGCCGGCTATGAGGTCGCGTGCGCTTGCTCTGGACCCGGACCGTGGCGAGCGCTGAGCCTGCCGCGCGAGCCGATCTACGCGACCGCCACCCCGCTGCGCCTGCGACTGAAGATGGCCGGCCTGTACGGGCCGGCGTACGCGCTGGTCGGCGAGCGCGGCCCGCTGCGGTGGCTGCACAGGCATCGCATCAGGGCGTGAGCGCCGGCAGGCGGGACGCTCGCGTTGCTCTGGAAGGCTTCAGCGAACGCCAGCCGCTGGCCGTGCTCCGGCGCGTCCTCTGCCTCGTAGTCCGCACCGAACATGAGGTGGTAGACGAGCAGCTGAGACCGACCGCGAAGTGGCAGCGACCGTCGGCCTCTCCACGTCTCCCCGGGAGCCGCGGTTATCGTGGGCGGAGATGGCCCGGCCGAGACCCTCGAGCGAGCGTTTCGTGCGCACGGTGCGCGAGGTCACCGACGAGCAGCTGGCGCACTCCGACCACCATCCCCATGGCGGCTACACGCCGCTGGCGTTCCGCCACTACGTACGCCGGCGCGCGCTGCTCGCGGCGCTCGAGCCGCTCAGCTTCGAGACAGCGCTCGACGTGGGCTGCTCGGAAGCGTTCTTCACCAACGCGGTTGCGCAGCGCTTCGGGGCCGAGGTCTGGGGGGTGGACCTGTCGACCACCGCGCTCGCGAAGGCCCGCCGAAGGTACGCCTTGCGGCTCGCCGGCGCCGACGCGACGCGACTGCCGTTCCCCGACGGAGCGTTCGACCTGGTCTTCTCGACCGAGGTCATCGAGCACGTGCTCGAGCCGGAGCGGATGGTGGCTGAGCTGCGCCGGGTCTCACGCGGAACGGTGCTCGTGACGACGCCAGTCAGCCAGCGCCCGGACGAGCACGCTCCGGATCTGGAGCTCCGCGACGTCGGCCACGTCAACAACTTCGATCGCGAGACGGTGAACGCGCTGTTCGGCCCGGCAGCCGAGCTCGGCAGCTTCCGCTGCAATCTCACCCTCGCGCTGATCGTCGCTTGTGGCCGCTACCTGCCGCACCCGGCAAGGGAGCGTTTCTATGGCCTCGATCACTACGTGTCGCAGCGTTGGGGCGCTCCCGACCGCCACCTGAAGGCGCTGCGTAACCGAGATTGGTTGATCATCGTGCCGGGAGCAGGCGATGGCACGGGAGCGCCCCGCTGGGTGTGCCCCAGCTGCAGGGGAGCCCTCCGTACAGAGTCCGCCTCGCTCGTGTGCGAAAGCTGCGGGAACCGCTACGCCGTCAAAGACGAGATCCCCGACCTGTTCGAGGTCGCCGGGCCAGCATGACAGCGCGCGCTCGGGCGCTGCGCGGGCATCGCGTCAGGGCGTGAGCGTCCTCAGGCCACCGCGTCAAGGCGTCGCCCGACCACGCGTCAGGGCGTGAGCGTCGGCAGGCGCTCGAGCTCTCGCGCGAGCGCGCCCTCCACGAGCGCGTGCACCTCGCGCTGCAGCCACAGGGGCGTGAGCGTGTGGGTGTCGGCGGAGCTGCCCGTGAGGACCAGCTCGAGGTTCGGCCAGCGGTCCAGGCGGCCGAACAGATTGCTGCGCTCGAAGTCCTCGCGCAGGGGCTCCTTGCCGGTCAGCACCAGCAGCGCGCGCTGGTCGCGATCGCGCAGCGCGTCGAAGAACGCCTCGCCGGCGTCCGCGCCCCTCGCGCCGGCGTCCGTGCCCCTCGCGCCGGCGTCCGTGCCCCTCGCGCCGGCGTCCGCGC
>JASHYF010000422.1 GCA_030043235.1 Solirubrobacteraceae bacterium
CGCTCGTCGCCTCGGCGCGCGGGCTGGCGCTCGCCACGCCCTCGCCGCCCGCCGCCCCCGCTCCGGCCGCCTGTGGCGGCCCTTCATAAACGTCTTTCTCCGCCTCGTCATCCGAGGCCGGCGAACCTGCCACCGGCGAGGAGCCGCCACCGCGCTCCAGCCGTTCGATCCGTGCCAGCAGCGCCCGCATCGAGCCGTCCGCCTCGGGCCTCGCCGCCTTCACCAGCGCCAGCTCCAGGCGCGTGCGCGCATCCGCGCCCGCGCGCACCGCCTCCATCGCCTCGCCCAGCAGCTCCAGCAGGCGCACCACAGTCGCGTGCTCCACGCGCCCGGCCTGCGCCTCGAGCGCCGCGTCCGCCTCCTGCGTCAGCGACAGCTCCGCCGGCACCGCGCCCAGCACCTGCACCACCAGCAGCTCGCGCGCGCGCACCTCCAGATCCGCCGCGAACGAGCCCGCGTCGCGGCCCTGCTCCGCGCACTCCTCCACCGCGCGCAGCGCCGCGGCCGCATCGCCCGCCGCCACCGCGTCCACCGTCGCCTCCAGCAGGCTCGCGCCGGCCACGCCCAGCACCGCCAGCACGTCCTCCAGCGCGATCCGCTGGCCGCTGTAGGTCACCAGCTGCTCGAGCGTGCCCAGCGCGTCGCGAAAGCTGCCCGTCGCCGCGCGCGCCAGCGCCGCCACCGCCGCCGGCGGGATCTCGATCGACTCCGCCGCCGCCGCGCGGCGCACCACCTGCGCGATCTGCTCCACCGCCGGGCGGTGGAAGTCAAAGCGGTGGCAGCGGTCCACCACCGTCGCCGGCACCTTGCCCGCCTCCGTCGTCGCCAGCACGAACACCGTATCCGGCGGCGGCTCCTCCAGCGTCTTCAAGAACGCGTTCCACGCCGCCGTCGACAGCATGTGCGCCTCGTCCAGGATGTACACCTTGCGCCGCCCGCTCACCGGCGCGTACGCCACGCTCTCGCGCAGCTCACGGATGTCGTCCACCGAGTTGTTCGACGCCGCATCCATCTCGATCACGTCCAGCGACGTCGCCCGCGCGATCGACACGCACGACTCGCACACCCCGCATGGCTCCACCGTCGGTCCGTGCTCGCAGTTCAAACACGCCGCCAGGATCTTCGCCATCGACGTCTTGCCCGTGCCGCGTGAGCCCACGAACAGGTACGCGTGGTGCACTTTCTCGCGCTCCACCGCGTTGCGCAGCGTGCGCACCACCGGCTCCTGGCCCACCACCTCCGCGAACGTCCGCGGCCGGTGCCTGCGGTACAGCGAGCGCTGCTGCTCGTCCTGTCGCCGCTGCTCGTCCTGTGGCTGCTTCTCTGCCGGCACCCTTCGCCTGAGTCTACTCACGGCCGTCCAGCGCGCAGCCCGTTCCGGCGCCGCCCAGCGCGCGCCGGCCGTCGCCTACCCATCCGGCAAGCGACCCGTCCAGCGGCTCGCCCGCCCGCTGCCAGCGGATAGCGTCATCGCCATGAGCGCTTCCGTCAGGCGCTGCGCACCCGTTCCCGTGATCGTCGCCGGGGCGGTGCTGCTGCGCCTCATCGCCGGCGTCGGCTTCGCCAACTACGACACGCTTTACGCGCTCGCCTGGGGTGGGCAGCTCTCGCGCGGCGTCACGCCCGCCTACGACGTCCCCATCGCCCCCACCCCCCATCCGCTGCTCGAGCTGCTCGGGCTCGTGCTCGCCCCGCTCGGGCCGAGCGCCGTCGAACACGTCACCGTCGCCATCGGCTTTCTCGCGCTGTCCGCCTGCGGCTGGGTCATCTACCGGCTCGGCGCGGAATGGTTCGGCCTCGCCGCCGGCCTGCTCGCCGGGCTGATCTTCCTCACGCGCGTGCCCGTGCTCTCCTACGGCGTGCGCGCGTACGTCGATCTGCCCTACCTGCTGCTCGTGCTCAGCGCGCTGCTCGTCGAGTCCCACCACCGGCGCACCCGCGGCGGCCCCGCCGGCGTGACCGTGCTCGCGCTGCTCGCGCTCGCCGGCCTGCTGCGCCCGGAGGCATGGGCGTTCTCCGGGCTGTACTGGCTCTACCTCATCGGGTTCACGCCGGCATGGGCGTACCGCTCGCTGAGA
This sequence comes from Solirubrobacteraceae bacterium, assembly GCA_030043235.1. Classification (GTDB taxonomy): domain Bacteria; phylum Actinomycetota; class Thermoleophilia; order Solirubrobacterales; family Solirubrobacteraceae; genus Palsa-744. The sequence goes on from JASHYF010000422.1 coordinate 2,079, forward strand.
GAGCGCTCGCTTCGCCCGCGAACGCCCGCCCAGGCGAGCTTGCGCACCCGCGCGGGCTTCGCGCGCGTCACGCTGCTCGCCGCCGCCGCGCCGCTCGTGTGGGTGCTCAGCGACCTGCTCGTCACCGGCGATCCCCTGTGGTCGCTCACCAACACCCAGCACACCGCCGAAACCCTCGACCGCGTCACCGGCATCGCCAACGTGCCCGAGTACATCCCCCGGCGCATCGGCGAGATCCTGCGGCCGCCCGTGCTCGCCGGCGCCGCGCTCGGCGGCGTGCTCTCGCTGCTGTGGCTGCGCCAGCGCGCGCTGCTCGGCGCGATCGCCGGCGTGATCGCCGTGATCGTGTTCGCCGCCTTCGCCTCCGCCGGCCTGCCCATCAACACCCGCTACGCGTTTCCCGCCGCCGCCATCCTCTGTGTCTTCTGCGGCGCCGGCGCCTTCGGCTGGCTGCGTCTGCCCGCACGCGATCCGCGCCGGCGCCGGTGGATGCTCGCCGGCATCCTCGTGCTCGTCGCGCTGCTCGCCTACGTGCCCTCGCAGTACCACGCCGCGCACCGTGAAATGAGCAAACTTGCGCGCGAGCACAGCATCGAAGACGACCTGCTAGCGCTCGTGCGCGACCATGCCATCAACCTGCGCTGCGGTCCCGTCGGCGTGCCCAACCACGCGCCCGTGCCGCTGCTCGCCCTGTACCTCAAGACGAGCCCGCGCAACATCGTCAGCCTGCAAAGCGGCCACATCGCCTCCGGCGTGTACGTGGACCCAGCCAGCAAGGAAGTCGAAGAAGACTACGTGCTCGACTCGCACGACCCTGTCGAGCCGGTGTCCGTCCCACCGGGGTTCACCGAGTCCGCCGCCAACCGCTCGTGGCTCGTCTTCCAGCGCTGCGCCTGAAACCAGGGGCGACAGCACAGTTTCACAGTCGTGCCGCAACAGGCGGATCGCCGAGTGCGATAGCCATCGTCATACGGACCGTGCACCCCCCGTCGAGGCCCGTGCGCCCGGCGCCTTCCGTCGCCCGCGGCTCCGGCCCGGGAGCTCCCGCTGCGCCTGCCGGGCATCGCTTAAGGCTGCTTCCTTCCGGACCTGACCTGGTTCGCAAGCCGACACCGCGCGGGACCCGAACCATCGACGCCCCAAAACGGCGGAGCAACCGGGGTCGGAACCCCTCGGAGGGGAGTTCAGCCCCGCTAGAGCGGATTGCGGATTCAGGGCACCGCTACCTCCCCGCCTAGCACGGTCCACCGGCGATCGTAACGCACTGCGCTGCCGCCGGCGGCGCGCGGCGCCCGCCACGAGCGCGCCGCCACGCGCAGGCAGCGGACTACAATGCCCTCCAGTTCCGCTACGCTGCGCGACCGTGACCAATCTCAAGATCCTCTCCTCCATCGCCGCGGCGCTGCTCGCCGCGATCGCCATCGCCGGCTGCGGCTCGGGCGGCTCCAGCACGATCACCGTGGGCAACGAGAACCCAGCGGACAACGCGCTGATCAAAGCCGGTGAAACCACCAGCTCGACCCCCAGCACCACCACAGCCACGGTCAAAACGCCAACCACCGGCCCGCTCTCCAAAGAACCGAAGGTGACGCCGCCCACCGGGCCGGCGCCCACGAAGCTGGAAACCAAGGAACTCGTACGCGGAACCGGCGCGGAAGCCAAGGACGGGGACAAGGTCACCGTCAACTACGTCGGCGTGCTCTACAAGAACGGCAAGGAGTTCAACGCCTCGTGGGAAACCAAAGAACCGTTCAGCTTCACGCTCGGTGTTGGGCAGGTGATCAAGGGTTGGGACCAAGGCATCCCCGGCATGAAGGTCGGCGGACGGCGTGAGCTGATCATTCCCGCCGAACTCGCCTACGGCAAGAAAGGCTCGCCACCCAAGATCCCCGGGAACGAAGCGCTCGTGTTCGTCGTCGACCTGCTGGCCGTATAGGCAAAGCGGGGGGAGCGCTGCTCGCGCTGGGCGCCGTCGCGCTCGCCGCCGGCGGCTGTGCCGGCTCTCACAAGCACACCCTGCAGGCGATGCAGCTCGAACGCGCGGACTTCGCCGACGTGTGCCGCACGCTCATCGGCGCGGAGCCCTCCGTGCGCAGCGACGTCGCCGCCACCAAGGCCGCCTGGCGGTACGTGCTCGACGGCCTGCCGCCCCGCCCCGGGCCGATCTCGCGCGCCGCCATCCGCACGGCTTCCGAACGCGCGGCCGCGATCGGCACGCCCGGTGTCACGGGCGAACGCATCTCCGCCGAGCTCACCGGCCCCGGCTCAGGGCTTGCGAGCGAGTTTCACAGCTTCAGCCTGCTCGACGCGCGCGGCTGGCAGATGATCGACGCGGCCGCAGAACAGATCGCGCACGGCCCTCCCGTAGCCGCGCGCTTCGCCCGCGCGAACGTGGGGATCTACGTGGAGAGCGTCTACGACTCCCATTTCAGCGTCGCGCAGATCGGGAAGAAGGTCCTCGCGGACTATCGCAAGCTCGGCGGCCCCGCCGCGTTCGGCGCCTCGCTCACGCAGGGCGAAATCGACGCGCTCGCCCACACCTACTCCGAGCCCAACGACCGGCTGTACCCGCACGAGCTCATCAAGCTGGGCTCCTGAGCGCATAGGATCGACCGCTCATGAGCAGCGTCCGCGAGGCCACCTTCGAGCTGCTGCGCGCGCACGGGATGACCACCATCTTCGGCAACCCCGGCTCAACCGAGCTGCCGATGCTCGGCGACTTCCCCGACGACTTCACATACGTGCTCGGCCTGCAGGAGCTCGTGGTCGTCGGCATGGCCGACGGCTTCGCCCAGGCCAGCGGACGCGTCACGCACGTCAACCTGCACACCGCACCCGGCGTCGGCAACGCCGTCGGCGGGCTGTTCAACGCACAGGCCAACAAGGCGCCGCTGCTCGTCACCGCCGGCCAGCAGGTGCGCCCGCACATCACCATCGAGGCCAACCTCACCAACCGCGAGGCCGTCGTCGGCCCCCAGCCATACGTGAAGTGGAGCCACGAACCGCCGCGCGCGCAGGACGTCCCGCTGGCGATCGCGCGTGCGATCCACCACGCGTCTTTGCCGCCGCGAGGGCCCGCGTTCGTGTCCATCCCAATGGACGACTGGGATGCCGACGCCGACGCGGACATCGCGCGCAGCGCGATCGCAC
>JASHYF010000047.1 GCA_030043235.1 Solirubrobacteraceae bacterium
CGGGGCGGCGGGACGGCGCGGGCAGGGCGCACGGCGGGCCGCACGAGCGCGAGGCGCGCGTGCAGCACCGGCCAGTGGCGCGGGTCCAGCCCGATCACCGGCGCGCGGCGGTCGTTTGGGAGCGCCAGCAGGCAGCCCCCCAGCCGCGCGAGATGCACGCACAGCGAGGCGGTCGCGCGCAGCGCCGCGTCGAGCGCCTCCTCGGACTCCGGCTGGTGCGCGTCGAGCATCACCAGCACGCGAGGGTCGCTCTCGGCGGTGAAGCCGCGCTCCATCAGCACGCCGGTCCTCGCCACGGTGGGCCAGTGGATGCGCGCCGCCGGGCCACCGGGGTTGTACGGTCGCAGCGAGTCGAGCTCGAGCGCCGTGTGCAGCGACGAGCGTCCGCGCTCGTCGAGATCGCGCAGCGCGAGCGCGCTGATCGTGTGCACGCGCGGGAGCACGAGCAGGCGGCGCTCGCCCGAGCAGAGCTCGCGTACGCAGATCCCCAGCGGGTCTGACAGGCGCAGGCGGGCGGGACCCAGCGTCTGCTCCCCCCGGCGCGACATCACCGCCTGCACGACGGTCTCGCTGCGGCGGTGGCGCAGAGGGGGCTTGACGAGCGCCGCGCCGGGATAGGGCTCGAGCGTCGCGCCCGGAAGCGGCAGCAGCCCACGGCGCACCCTCACGCTGACGCGCACGCGCTCACCCTCCTGGACGGCGCTCGCGTCCGTCAGCAGCGTGAGGCTCGCGCCGGCGCCGGCCAGTGCGACCCACAGCGGAGCGAGCGCAGCGCAGAGCAGCGCGGCGAAGCCCGGTATGTACAGCGCGGGGGTGGCGAACAGAGCCGCGAGCACGCACAGCAGGGCCCCCGCGAGGGCGAGATCGCGCGTCCCTCTCATAGGGCTGGGACTGCCGCGAGCGCGTCGCGCACCACCTCGGAGCGCTGCAGGCCGAAGGCGGTGGGTGCGAGCAGCAGGCGGTGGGCGAGCACGGCCGTGGCGAGCTGCTTGACGTCGTCGGGCAGCGCATGGTCACGGCCGTCGAGCACGGCGCTCGCCTTCGCTGCCTTCAGCAGCATCAGGCCGGCGCGGGGGCTCGCGCCGAGCTCCACGCGAGGATCGTTGCGCGTGCGTGCGAGCACCGCGACGATGTAGTCGCGCAGCGAGGCGCTGGCGTGCACCGCGATCGCCGCGCGCTGGGCGAGCAGGACCTCATCGACCGAGGTGACGGCCGTGACGTCGAGCACGCGGTCGCCGCCGGCGTGCGCCGAGAGCATCTCCGCCTCCTGGCGCGCGGGCGGATAGCCGAGCGAGACGCGCACCATGAAGCGGTCGAGCTGCGCCTCCGGCAGTGGATAGGTGCCCTCGTATTCGACGGGGTTCTGCGTGGCGAGCACCATGAACGGTCGCGCCAGCGGGTGGCTGGCGCCGTCGACGGTCACGTGGCCCTCCTGCATGCACTCCAACAGGCCCGACTGCGTCTTCGGCGAGGCGCGGTTGATCTCATCGACGAGCACGACGTGCGCGAACACCGGACCGGGGCGAAACTCGAAGCGCGTCTCGCGCTGGTTGAACACGTTCGCGCCGACCACGTCGGAGGGAAGCAGATCGGAGGTGCATTGAATGCGCGCGTAGTCCGCGTCGATCGAGCGAGCGAGCGCCCGCGCGAGCGCCGTCTTGCCAACCCCGGGGTGGTCCTCGATGAGCACGTGCCCGTCTGCCACCAGCGCGACCAGCACCTCACGCAGGATCTGCCCGGGCACCTTCACCGCCGCGGCCACGCTCGCGGCCACGCGCGAGCCGAGGCCGGCAACCTCCGCGGGAGCGAGCTGCTCGACGGTCACGCCCATCGCCGTGATGTTAAGTCGGATCAGTGCTTTGCCACGGCTGATCGCGGTGTTTAACGGGTGGAGGGCGCGCGAGCAGCCCGTAGCGTAAGACCATGACCGCAAACCTGTCCCTCGTGTCGCGGCTCGCACAGGACGAGGCGCACGAACCAGCGGCGCCGATCGGCATCGTGCTGGCCGACCATTTCGATCTCACACGGCGCCACCTGGGAGTCGTGCTCGCGCACGAGCGGCACATCGAGGTGGTCGCCGAGGCGGCCGACCTGGCCTCGGCGATGCACGAGGTCGAGATTCGCCGGCCCGCGGTGCTGGTGCTCGACTCGAGCATGCCCGGCGAGCGTACGCTCGAGACGGTCAGCCGACTGTGCGAGCGAGCATCGGGGACCCGGATCGTGCTGCTCACGCTGCACGACAGCCCCGTGCTCGCGCGCCGCGCTCTCTCCAGCGGCGTGTTCGGATGTGTGCTCAAGGAGCACGCCGACAGCGAGCTGCCTGAAGCGATACGCGCGGCCGCGAGCGGCGAGAAGTTCATCAGCCCCCGCATCGAAGAGCGGTCACGCACGGGCCTCGCGCGCGCGTTGTGAAGCCACGCGGGGTTGTCGGCGCGCCAGGCGGGGTCGGCGCGCCACGCGGGATTCTCGGCGCGCTACGGCGTGCGCCGGCGCAGGGTGCCGGCCCCGAGCACCAGCGCGCCGGCGGCGAACGCGAGCACGATGACGACATCTCCCCACACGGCTCCGCCGGCGCCGGGCTGGAGCGTCAGGTGATGCATGCCGTCCACGGCATACGACAGCGGCAGCACGTCCGAGAGGGCGTGCAGGCCAGCGGGCATCCGCTGGCGCGCGACCAGCAGGCCGCACAGCAACAGCTGCGGCAGGATCGTCGCCGGCAGGAACTGCACGACCTGGAACTCGCTGCGCGCGAAGGCGCTCGCGAGCAGGCCGAGCCCCATCCCCAGCAGCGCGACCGACACGGCCAGCACCACGAGCACCACGTCGCTGCCGCGCACGTGCAGCCCGAGCGGCCCGAGCGTGAGCGCGCTCGCGATCGTGGCCTGCGCCGTCGCAACGAGCCCGAATGCGAGCGCGTAGCCCCCCAGCAGCTCGAGGCGGCCGAGGGGCGTCGTCAAGAGCCGCTCGAGCGTGCCGCCGATGCGCTCCCGCAGCAGGGCGATCGAGGTCACGACGAAGACGGTCGTCAGCGGGAAGATCGCGAGCAGCGGCGCGCCGGCCTGATCGAAGGATGCGCGGTGGTGGGCGTAGATCAGCCGCAGCAGCGTCTCCAGCATGCACGGCACGAGGATCATCAGCACCACCGTGCGGGGGTCGTGGCGCAGCTGCGTGAGCACGCGCAGGCAGGTCGCAAGCGTGCGCGCGGCCGAGCGCCTCATCGCTGTTCGATCAGGCGCACGAACGCCTCGTCCATGTCGTGGGTGCCCGTGCGTGCGATCAGCTCAGAGGGCGTGAGCTGCGCGACGAGCTGTCCCTCGCGCAGCAGCAGCAGATCGTGGCAATGCCGGGCCTCGTCGAGCACGTGGCTCGACACCAGCAGCGTGGCCCCCTCGCCCGCGAGCTCCGCGAAGAGCTGCCACAGCTCCCGGCGCAGCAGCGGGTCGAGCCCCACGGTCGGCTCGTCCAGGAGCAGCAGCCGCGGCCTGCCCACGAGCGCGGCCGCGAGCGAGACCCGCGCGCGCTGGCCGCCGGACAGGTCGCGCGCGAGCTGGTGGGTCTGGCCGCCGAGCCCGACGCGCTCGAGCAGCCCGTCGATCCTCGCCGCGCGGATCGCCGCGAAATAGCGCAGGTTCTCCGCGACCGTCAGATCCTCGTACACCGACGGCGCCTGCGGCCGGTAGCCGAGCTGGCGACGCACGGCGGCGCCCCCGCCCGCGACGCCGAGCACGCGCAGCTCGCCCGTCACCTTGGCCTGCACGCCGGCGATCGCGCGCATCAGCGTGGACTTGCCGCCGCCGCTCGGCCCGAGCAGGCCGGTGATCCGGCCGGCCGCGATCGAGAACGAGACCCCCCGCAGCGCCTCCGCCGTGCCGCGGCGCACGCGCACGTCGCGCGCGAGCACCGCCGCGGTCTCCTCGCGCCGCTGGGGAGTGAGCTCGCTGCCCGTCACGACACGGGAGTCTGCCCGAGAGCCCCGGTTGCCCGGCGTACGGCTCATTACAGATAGTCTGTAATCTTAGTGCTAGATTACAGTATCGCTGTAATGAGTCAAGGTTCGGGGAAGAACCCCTACCGGCCGGGTGTGGGCGTGCGCCCGCTGTACCTGGCCGGCCGCGAGGGGCCGCTGCGGCGCTTCGGTGCGATGCTGCGCGCGGCGCCGGAGCAGCAGGCAAGTATGCGGATCACGGGGTTGAGGGGGGTGGGCAAGACCGTGCTGCTCGAGGAGTTCGCCGATCACGCACTCCAAGCCGGATGGGAGCCTGCGTTCCTCGAGCTGCAGCCGTCGCACAACACCGACGAGACGCTCAGGCGGACGCTCGCCGTGCTTTTGGAGCGTACGCGCGAGCGGCTCTCGCGGCGCGAGCGGCTGCGCAAGGTGGCCGGGCGCGCGTTGCGCGCGGCGAGCCTGTCGGTGAGCTGGGAGGAGGTGTCGCTGTCGGTGTCGTTCGGCTCCGAGCGCGAGGAAGACCTCGCACGCGAGCTGTTCACAACCGTCGAGCTGGCGCTCGCCAAGGGACGCACGGGCGTGATCCTGCTGCTGGACGAGGCGCAGCTTGTCCGCGACGAGCGCGGCCGCCACGGCGAGCACCCGCTGTCGCTCTTGATCGCCCCGGTGGTGGCGCTGCAGCGACGGGAGCTGCCACTTGGCCTTGTCGTCTGCGGCCTGCCGACGCTGACCGGGAACCTGCAGAAGGCTCGCTCCTACAGCGAGCGGCTGTTCCGCGGCGAGGAGGTCGGCTCGCTCGATCCCGAGCACGCGCTGCAGGCGTTCACCCGCCCGCTGGAACAAACCACGCGAACGAGCGAGCACAGGCTCGCGCGGGCGGTGGTCGAGGAGGTCGAAGGCTATCCCTACTTCGTGCAGCTATGGGGCTCGGAGCTGTGGGACGCCGCCGAGCTCGCCGGCGTGCAGCGCTTCACGACGAAGCTGCTCGACGCCACGCGGCCGGACATCTACGGCCGGCTCGACCGCGACTTCTACGAGCCGCGGACAGCCACGCTGACGCCCGCCGAGCAGGATCTGCTCGCTGCCTCCGCCTCGTGCCCCTACCCGCCATTGCGTTCAGCCGGCCTCACGCGAGCGTCGCAGAAGACGCCCGGGAACGTGAACGTCCTGCTCGGCCGGCTCGTCGATGCCGGCGCCCTCTACCGCGTGCGCAAGGGCGAGTACGCCTACACCGCGCCGAAGTTCCGCGACTACCTGCTGCGCCGAGCGGGCGCGTAAAGGGCCTTATGATTGCCGATTCCGAGCCGTGCCTGACACCGCAACCGAGGGCCGCACGTCGCATGCGCATCCTCGCGGGCCGTCGCAGCGCAGAGGAGAAGCATCGATGCCCGACATCACAGCCAAGATGCTGGGGGAGCTGATCGAGCCCCTGCGTGTGACGCCCGGCTCGAAGGTGACCCTGGCCAAGGACTATGACCCCGCGTTCAAGGCCGGCTGGCTGAACAGGAGCGAAGGCGAGGGCTACCTGCAGACGGGCATAGAGCTGCTCGCCTCCTACCAGGAGCGACTCGCCGCGCAGGACACATACGGCGTCCTCGTGGTGCTGCAGGCGCTCGACGCCGCCGGCAAGGACGGGACCATCCGCCACGTCATGAGCGGCGTGAACCCGCAGGGCGTGACGGTCCACAGCTTCAAGGTCCCCTCCGAGGAGGAGCTCGACCACGACTTCCTCTGGAGATACGCGCAGCGCCTGCCCGCGCGTGGGCAGATCGGCATCTTCAACCGCTCCCACTACGAGGAGGTGCTCGTGGTGCGTGTCCACCCGCACCTGCTCGAGCGCCAGAGGCTGCCGCCGGCGTCGATGCGCGGAGATGTGTGGAGGCGCCGCTACCGCGAGATCAACGACTGGGAGCGCTACCTCCTCGACAACGGCTTTCGCGTCGTAAAGCTGTTCCTGAACATGTCCCGCGAGGAGCAGCGCCGGCGCTTTCTCGCGCGGATCGACCTGCCGGAGAAGAACTGGAAGTTCTCCGCCGGCGATGTGGCCGAGCGCTCACACTGGGACGAGTACCAGCGGGCCTTCTCGGAGATGCTCACCCACACCAGCACCGAGTGGGCGCCGTGGCACGTGATTCCCGCCGATCACAAGTGGTTCGCGCGAATCGCGGTGGGGGCGGTGCTCGTGGACACGTTGATGGAGATCGATCCCCACTACCCGAAGCCGGAGCCGCAGGCGCGGCGGGCGCTGCAGGACGCACGCGTCCAGCTCGAGCGCGAAGCACCCAAGGGCGCCGCGCCGGACCCGTTCGAAGAGGAGCGTCGCCGAGCGGGCGCATGATGGCTTCTGGCACGCTGACCCAGGTGATCCACAAGCAGCCGGCGCCGGGGGCGCCGGCGCCGAACCTGTCCGACTACGAGCGCGCGCGCGCGGAGTTCTCGTGGGCGTCGGCGCGCGGCGAGCTCGCGGGCCTGCCGGGCGGCGCGCTGAACATCGCCCACGAGGCCGTGGACCGCCACGCGAATGGGCCGCTGGCGCAGACGGTGGCGCTGCGCTTCCTCCCCCGCCACGGCGAGCCGCGCGAGCTCACCTACGCACAGCTCGCGAGCGAGACCGGCCGCTTCGCGAACGTCCTGCGCGAGCTGGGCGTGGAGCGCGGCGAGCGCGTGTTCGTGCTCGCGGGACGCATCCCCGAGCTGTACGTCGCGGCGCTGGGTGCGCTCAAGCACGGCGCGGTCTTCTGCCCGCTGTTCTCCGCGTTCGGCCCGGAGCCGATCGAGCAGCGGCTGGCGCTCGGTGACGCGCGCGCGCTGGTGACCACGCCCGCGCTCTACACGCGCAAGGTCGCGCAGCTGCGCCCGCGGCTGCCGGGCCTGAGGCACGTGCTGCTCGCGGGTACGACCGAGCAGAGCCCCACGATCGCCGACACCCGCGACCTCGGCGAGCTGTTGAGCGGTGCGAGCGACGACTACGCCACCGCCCGCACCGCCCCCGGGGACATGGCGCTGCTGCACTTCACGAGCGGCACCACGGGCACGCCGAAGGGGGCGGTGCACGTGCACGAAGCGGTGGTGGCGCATCGTGCGACCGCGGAGCTGGTGCTCGACCTGCGCGCGGGGGACGTGTTCTGGTGCACGGCGGACCCGGGCTGGGTGACGGGCACCTCCTACGGCATCATCGCGCCGCTGACGCTGGGGGTGACGAGCGTGGTGGACGAAGCCGACTTCGAGGCCGACCGCTGGTATCGCATCCTGCAGGACGAGCGCGTGGGCGTGTGGTACACGGCGCCGACGGCGTTGCGGATGCTGATGCGCGTGGGGGCGGAGGTGGCGGGCGAGTACGACCTGGGCGCGCTGCGTTTCATCGCGAGCGTGGGCGAGCCGCTGCACCCGGAGGCGGTGGTGTGGGGCCAGCGGACGTTCGGGATGCCGGTGCACGACAACTGGTGGCAGACGGAGACGGGCGGGATCATGATCGCGAACTACCGCTCGATGGACGTGCGGCCGGGCTCGATGGGGCGGGCGCTGCCGGGCGTGGAGGCGGCGGTGACCAGGCGCGACGAGAACGGCGCGCCGGTGCTCGCGCAGGACGGGACGCTCGAGCTGGCCGATCGCGACGAGCAGGGCGAGCTCGTGCTGCGCCCGGGCTGGCCGTCGATGTTCCGCGGCTATCTGGGCGAGGAGGAGCGCTACCGCAACTGCTTCGCGGGGGGCTGGTATCTCACGGGCGACCTCGTGCGCCGCGACGGGGACGACTACTTCTGGTTCGTGGGGCGCGGCGATGACGTGATCAAGTCGGCGGGGCACCTGATCGGCCCGTTCGAGGTGGAGAGCGCGCTGCTGGAGCACGAGGCGGTGGTGGACGCGGGGGTGATCGGCAAGCCGGACCCGGTGGCGGGGGAAGTAGTGAAGGCATTCATCTCGCTTAAGCCGGGATTTACTGCCACTGAGGAATTGCGCCGCGAGTTGCTCGGATTTGCCCGTAAGCGCCTCGGCGCGGTGGTGGCGCCCAAGGAGATCGATTTCGTGCAGAACGTGCCAAAGACGCGCAGCGGCAAGATCATGCGCCGCCTGCTCAAGGCGCGCGAACTGGGCCTGCCCGAAGGCGACCTATC
>JASHYF010000423.1 GCA_030043235.1 Solirubrobacteraceae bacterium
TCCAGCCGCTACCGGGCGCTACGCCGCTGACGGTTGGCGGCGTGGCGTCGAAGAGCTCATCCACGCCATAGTTGCTCCCGTCGCGGTTGCTGGCGACCAGCCGGTAGTGATAGAGCCCTGGGGGAACGCCCGTGAGCGCGTCGCTCACGCTCACGGCGCCGGTGCCAGAGCCAGCGGACGCTTCGCCCGCCGGGACGCACGTCCCGTAGGAGATGGTGGTCCCGTATTCGAAGCAGTAGGTGGTCGCCAGGCCGTTCGGGTCCACCACGCCCCTCAGCGTCTCGCCGCCGGCGGGCGGTTCGCTTCGCACCGACGGCGCCTCGCCCGCTACCGCTACCGGCCCGTTGGCGGGCGTGCCGTTGCCCGCCGGCCCATCGTAGCCGTGCGTCTGCGCTTCAGCGTCACAGAGATACTTGGGCTTGCAGATCCCGTTGCTCCCCTTCGCGACGTCGTACAGCGAGCTTTTGTCCTCATAGAACGCGTCGGCGGTCGGCACGGCGGTGCCCTGCCCTTCACCTGCGTGCGCCTCGATCCCCGCCACCAGTGGCGAGCTCACGCTCGTGCCGCACACGTTCACCCATCCGCTGTAGTACGTGCTGTAGACGGAGACGGGCGTTTCGCACGACCCCACAGCGGCCACGTCGTTGTCGGTCCTGCCCGCGCAGCCGGTGTCGCTCTGCCAGACCGGCTTCGGCTCCGAGCCGCTGCAGCCGCTGCCGGTCCCCACCCCCGATTCCCCTTCCCACCACACCGCTTCAGACCATTTGCGCCCTTTTGTTGCTTCGACCCTGTGCAGGCTCGTGCCACCGACGGCGATCACGTACGGCGAGGACGCCGGGAAGGAGGGCGAATCCGCTCCCTCCAGGTAGTTGTCATAGCCGTAGTCCCCGGCCGACACAGCGACCACCACCCCCGGGTGATCGTAGTCGGCGTCATACTGCCGGCAGGCGTCTTCGCAGTCTTCTTCGGGCTGCCCATAGCTGTTCGAGATCTCGCTCGCGCCGAGCCTCGCAGCGGTATTGGCCGATGCCGCGAGGTCGCCGATGGATTCTTCGCTGGCCTCTGCAAGCAGGATGTGGCAGTGCGGGCACGCGGCCGAGACCATGTCCAGATCGAGCGAGGTCTCGAGCTCCCATCCTTCATCAGGAAGCGGAGGCTCGTCTTCTTCGCCCACTTCGTTGACCTTCCGGAAGCAGCCGCTGGCCGCGGTGCACGGGCCCAACTCATATTGCTTGCGGTATTCCTCGAGATCGGCTTCGGCCGTCGGGTCGTCGCCCGCCTCCACCACGGCGACAGTCTGTCCTTCTTCGTAGCGTTCCTGTCGTTCACCACCGCTGGTGTGGATGTCATACGCCGACTGGAGGTCCTTCGGGTCATAGCCGCCGTTCACGCCGCCGCCTTCGAGCGCCCGTGCACCGTCCGGCAGCGCCCAGTGACCCGCGACCCTGACGGCCGGCGGATCGACGATCGCTTCACATACGCCTTCCGGACACGCCCAATAGGGCTCGCTCTTGGACGGCGTCAGCGAAACCCCCGTGCTCAGCGCGCGGCGACCAGCGCGATGACCCTGAAGCCCCACGAGCGGCATCGCTTCTCCCAGGCCACCAAGCGGCATCGCTTCTCCCAGGCCACCAAGCGCTTCTCCCAGGCCACCAAGCGGCATCGGCCCAAACACGGGAGCGCCCATCGCGCTCTCCGACCACGCCGAGCCCGGCAAGACGACCGTCAGCGCGCCGACGAGCACGACCGCCCCGCAACGCCTCAACACCTTGGCGCGACTCAGCGGCATGCCCAACATTCGTCCCGGCCCCTCCGCACGACAGTCCACCCTGACCCGAGGAGACAATACCTTACTTCCACTGCGCCGGACGCACGAGACACAACGGCTGCCAACAGCCATACGTCCCCGTCACCTCGGTCCATCTCGGCGAAAGAAATTAGCGAAACGTTATGCTAATTTCGATAGGAAATGGTGCTGACGAACGCCCCGCTGCTCGGTACCCGACACGACGCGCAGCTCTTCGTGGATCGCACGGCAGAGCTCGGAGAGCTGCTGCGCAACGTCGATAAGGGTTGGAACACGCTCGTGCTCGGAGCGGCCGGCATCGGCAAGACATCGCTGCTGAATCGTTTCGCCGCCAACCTAGAGAACCGTGCCGAAGCCGAGACTGCGCCTCGGCTGCTCCCGTTCCTGGTCGCCGGCCAGCCCGTAAGCGCTGTCGACTTCTTCCAGACGCTTGCCGGCCAGATGGTCGATCGCCTCGAAGGGGAGGGGGTCGTGGCGAAGGTCATGCAGACTGCGCAGCAGGCTCTCGAGAAGCTGCGGTCAGCCGGCTTGTCGGGGTTCATCTCCACGCCCAACGATCAGAACGACACCACGGCGGAGCTCTTGCGGACGCTGAGACTCGTTGGTTCGGTGCTGGACGACCTCCGTGGAGCTGGCCTCGACGCTGTAATCCTGGTGGACGAACTCGCAAGCAGTGAGATCGCGCAGACGATCTTTGGACGCATGCGCGATGAGCTGTGGACATTGCGAGCAACGTGGATCGTGGCCGGCCGCTCGAGCGATTCGGAGATCTTGCTGATGCCACCGGCGGACACCTTCTTCGAGCGCAGGCTCGACCTGGGGCCGTTGATGCACGCCGACGCGATGGCGCTGTTGCAAGCCCGGCTTGAGCGCGACGCCGTGGTCGACCTCTCCGATGAGGAGATCGACCAGCTGGCGCGACTTGGCCGTGGACATCCGCTGGCCCTCATCACAGCGCTCCGAGCCGTCGCCAGCGGGACACCGACACGAGAGCTGATCGAACGCAGCCAACAAGTTGCGGCTTCGCTGGAGAGGTTGAGCCCACCCGCACAGCGCCTGGCACGCGCGATCCTCAACCAGGCGCAACCAGCGCGCGCGACCGATCAGACCCTGCTGAGGCAAATGGGTTGGACGTCGAGTCGCCTGCGCCAAGTGCTTCACGAGCTGGCAAGAGCAGGAGTCGTCGATGTCGTGGATGCCGAGACGGACGGGCCCGGTCGCCCAAGCAAGGCCTACGTACCGTCCATCACACGGCTCGGCGGCTTCGGCGATGCACCAGCGGCCACCACGATGCCGCCTGGGGAGAGCGACCATGCTGGCGAGGGCGCCGACGACGCGACCGATGGTTCGTGATGAGCCGCCAACTCGTCCAAAAGATGTGGGAACAGCATGTCTTCGACTCGGTCCTCCTGGAGGAGGACATGAGCGAGTACCACGTACCGTTCGACCGCATCACTGGGAAGACCCAGACCGAGGCGCGGCTGCGAGACGCGGTCGCCAAGTTCGAGCGCGTCTCACTCACCGGCGTCCCAGGCTGCGGCAAGACCAGCGTCGCGCGATACTCGCTCGAACCCGCCCCAGCGCGGATCGCGCCCATCTGGGTGCCGGTGGCGTACAAGGACGAGGGCGTCACGACGAGCCCCAAGGCGTTTGCCCAGTATCTCGTGGATGTCATCAGCGCCGACGCCGCCGCCGCGCAACGTATCCCCAAAAAGGATCGCGAAGCGATTCTCGCCCATGCGACGAGCGACATCAACCTGCCGACGGTCGCCCGGAGGAATGCGGGCGGGCTGAAGCTCATGCGGTGGTTGATCGAGGCAGACGTGGCACGGGACGTGACGCGGACGATCGAAGGAGGCAAGCTCCCGCGCTCGGAGCAGGAGATCTTCGGCTTGGCTGATGGCGTGCTCGGGGCGATTCGCGCATACAACCTCAACCCTGTGCTCGTTATGGACGACACCGATCGCTTTGTCGGCCGCGGCAACCCGGATCGCGTGATCCCCGCCTTCTTCGGCGAGGTACTCCGAGCGGTGGTCGAGAGGCTGCACGCGGGCATCGTGGTGGCCGCGCATCCGTTGTATCTCGAACGGAAGGACTACAGACGGCTCAGCTCTGGGCTGATAGAGCAGCACATTCGTATTCCCAAGATCCCGCACCTCGATGGCCTGGCCGCGATCCTCACCGCGCGGGTGCGGTTTGCCAGCACACGACGGACGGCGAATGACGCCTTCGCCGAGGGCGCCCTGGAGGAGCTATTCGACATATACAGCGGTCTGAATGAGAAGTCGATCCGCGCCGTTCTGGCAACCGCCCACGCTGCACTGGCGCGGGCCCAAGAAGCGCTGGCCCCGGCGATCTCTGCCGATCACGTCAAGGCGGGCGCGGACGATGCGCTCTTGACGTAATTCGCGAAACATTTCGCAAATTACCCGAGACAGCCGGACGAGCCCGCGATGAGATCCGGTCGTTCTGCGGGAGAGAGCCCAGAGACAACAAGCTTCAGTCAGTCGAACAGTCGGGGCGGCGGGATTTGAACCCACGACCTTTCGCTCCCAAAGCGAATGCGCTACCAGGCTGCGCCACGCCCCGCGGTGCGTTCAGTCTAATGCCACTCCGAACGCAGGCCGTCCATCTATCCACGCCCGGAGCCGTGCCCGAAACCGCGCCTCGCATACGCCGACGGCGAGCGGAGCTGCACAGTGATGCCTCGTCTCGGTCGCGCTCGAGCCCGCGGAAGAGGCCGCGGGGAGCGCCCTGCTAGCGTCCGCCACCGCCATGGCCGACGTCCAACCCCTGCGCGCCCTGCGCTACGACCCCGCGGTGGTTGGCCCGCTCGCGAACGTCGTCGCGCCGCCGTACGACGTGATCGACGCCGCCCAGCGCGCGGAGCTGCTCGCGCGCTCTCCCTTCAACGTGGTGGCCGTGGACCTCCCCCGGGCCGAGCCCGGCGGGACCGGCGGCCAAGGTGCGCAGGACCCCTACGCGGCGGCGGGTGAGCTGTTCGACAGCTGGCAGGCGCAGGGCGCGCTCGTGCGCGACGACGCTCCCGCCGTGTGGGCGCACACCCAGGACTACACCGGCCCGGACGGACGGGCGCGCACGCGCCGCGGCTTCTTCTGCCGCGTGCGCATCGAGGACTACGGCCCGGGACGCGTGCGCCCGCACGAGCGAACGCACCCCGGCCCCAAGGAGGACCGGCTGCGCCTCACTCGCGCCACGCGCGCCAACACCTCGCCGATCTTCTCCCTGTACTCGGACCCCCGGCAGGCCGCGTGGCAGGCGCTCGCGCCTGCCACCGGGCGGCCGCCGTGGGCGGAGATCACCGACTCCGACGGCACCGTGCACCGGCTGTGGCGCGTGGGCGACGCCGGCGCGATCGCCGCCGTGCACGCGGCCGCGCGCGACGCGGAGCTGCTGATCGCAGACGGCCACCACCGCTACGAGACGATGCACGCATACGCGCAGGAGATCGGCGGAGATGGCGATCACCGCTACATCCTCATGTGCCTCGTCGCGCTCGAGGACCCCGGCCTCACGGTGTTCCCCACGCACCGCCTGATCGGCGGCCTCGACGACGCGCGCCGCCAAGCGCTCGCGCAGGCGCTCGAGCGCGACTTCGACGTCGTGGAGGTGCCGGTCGGGGAGATCGCGCCCCCACCAGGCCGGGGGCGGCTGCAGCTCGGCTACATCGACGGGCGCGAGCAGCGCCCGCTGCGCCTGACGCTGAAGGACCAGGCGATCGCGGACGCCGCGCTGCCCGGGCACTCGGCGGCCTACCGGCAGCTGGACACCGGCGTGCTGGAGACACTGCTCCTGAAGAACGCCCTCGGCTACAGCGACGAGGACGTCGCGCACTTCAACGGCCTGTTCTACGCGCGCGACACGGCGGAGGCGCTCGCGATGGTGCGCTCGGGCGAGTACGACGCGGCCTTCCTGATGCGGCCCACCCCCGTCGAGCAGGTGCGCGACGTGGCGGCCGCGGGCGAGAACATGCCGCCAAAGTCGACGTTTTTCTACCCCAAGCTGCTCACCGGGCTGCTGTTCAACCCGCTTGGCGATCCGGGGCGGTCGGTATCATGACGGTTGCATCACACACAGCCGATTCGAGGGGATCGAGATGACATACACGCCTGGGCTCACAAGGATGAAGGCCTCCGTGCGACGCGACGGCGCCACGTTCAGGCACACGGTGCAGGTTCGCGACCACCAGCTCACGGTGGACGAGCCGGTGGAGGCGGGTGGCGATGACGTAGGACCGGATCCACAGGAGCTGCTGGCCGTGAGCCTCGCTTCGTGCACGGCGATCACGATGGAGATGTACGCCGCGCGCAAGGGCTGGGACATCGGCCACGTGGAGGTGGACGCCGAGTACAGCCCGGCCGAGCGGGGCTGTCCGACGAAGTTCCAGCTCGTGTTGCGCCTGCCTGACGACCTCCCCGAGGAGCAGGTGGAGCGACTGCGTGTGATCGCCGCCAAGTGCCCCGTTCACCGCGCCCTGGATGGCGAGGTCATGTTCCAGGAGCGCATTGAGCGCGTTCACCTGGCCGCCTGAGTCCCCCCCACCCGCCGGCGTAGATCGGCCCGGCGCGAGCACGTGCGAGCCGGGCACGCACGAGCGAGTCCCGGGCACGCACGAGCGAGTCCCGGGCACGCACGAGCGAGTCCCGGGCACGCGGGAGGAGATCCCGGACGCGGCCCACGAGCAGGTCGCGAGCGAGCGCGATCGCCTCGCGAGCGCGGGCGAGCAGATTCCCGCGGCGGTGCTCGTCCCCCTGTTCATCGCCAGCGGGCGCAGCGCATCCTCCCCGCAGGGGGAGCCCCACGTGGTCCTCACCCGGCGACGCGCCGGCCTGCGCCGCCACGCCGGCGAGATCTCCTTCCCGGGCGGTCGCCGGGACGCCGAGGACGCCGACCTGATGGAGACCGCGCTGCGCGAGGCCGAAGAGGAGATCGGCCTTTCGCGCGCCCAGGTCACCCTGCTGGGCGAGCTGCCCGCGACGTCCACGTTCGCCACCCGCTACACGATCCACCCCTACGTAGCCGAAATCCCCGCCGGCGTGGCCTGGCGCCTATCACCCAAGGAGGTAGACGCCGTCCTGGAGCTGCCCCTCGGTGAGGTCCGCGCGAGCGCCACGAAAGCGCCGATCGAACGCCGCGGCATCACCTTCCAGACCGACGCGTACGTGCTCGGCGAGCACGTCATCTGGGGCGCCACCGCCCGCATCCTCGCACACCTCTTCGAGCGCCTCCGGGCGCCCACCGCGGACGCCCAGCTGGCGTTGGGCAGCGGCCCGCCCTGATCAGCTCGGCTGCGGCACGATGCGGATGTAGGGCCGCGGCTCTTCCCACCCCTCCGGGTAGATCTCCCTGGCCTGGTCGTTGGACACGGAGCCGGCGATGATCACCTTCTCGCCCTGGTGCCAGTTGACGGGCGTGGCCACCTTGTGCTTGGCGGTGAGCTGCAGCGAGTCGATCACCCGCAGCACCTCGTCGAAGTTGCGCCCGGTGGTCATCGGATAGACGAGGATCAGCCTGATCGTCTTGTCCGGGCCGATCACGAACACGTTGCGCACCGTCTGGTTGTCGGCGGGCGTACGCGCGGAGGGATCGCCGGAGGTGTCCGCCGGGAGCATGCCGTAGAGCTTCGACACGTGGAAGTCCGCGTCGCTGATGATCGGGTAGTTGGGCGCCGCGCCCTGGGTGTCCTCGATGTCCTTCGCCCATCGCTCGTGCTTGTCCAGCGGGTCCACGGACAGGCCGATGATCTTCACGCCGCGCGAGTCGAACTCGGGCTTGGCTTTCGCCATGTACCCCAGCTCGGTCGTGCAAACCGGGGTGAAGTCCTTGGGGTGCGAGAACAGCACCGCCCACGAGTCGCCGATCCAGTCGTGAAATTTGACGTGGCCCTGCGTGGTGTCGGCCTCGAAGTCCGGTGCTACCTCGCCAAGCTGAAGCGCCATCGGTGTTCCTTTCTGCACATGTAGCCGCTCGTGAGCTGCCCGAGGAGGGAAGAGCCGCCCCTCGGGGACCCGCATAGGGAATCCCGATCGGCTTTAGGGGGATTGGTTCCAGGATAGCGCGCCGGGCGAGCGCGTCCCGGCTTGTGCGTGTGCGCCGGGGCTCACGGGCCGGAGCTCGCTGGAGGCGACACGCGGCCACATCCCGCCGAGCGCGATCGTCACCGATCCGAGCAGCGCGAGCCACGCGCCCTCGCGCAGCGCCGTCGCTAGCTGGCCCGCGCCGAGCGCCGGAGGGTCGATCATGCGGAACAGCACACACGCCGCCGCCAC
This sequence comes from Solirubrobacteraceae bacterium, assembly GCA_030043235.1. Lineage (GTDB taxonomy): Bacteria > Actinomycetota > Thermoleophilia > Solirubrobacterales > Solirubrobacteraceae > Palsa-744. The sequence goes on from JASHYF010000423.1 coordinate 8,098, forward strand.
GCTTCCCAGCAGCACGACCGAGCCGCCCGCCGCGCCGGGCACCGGCCCGCGGCCTCGCGCAAGCGGTGCCAGCACGTCGAGCATCGCCAGCGCGCCGAGCGCCAGCAGGAGCGCCGTGAGGTCTGGCAGGGCGTGGTAGGCGTCCACCGCCGCGAGGTGACGGAGCGCGGGCGCGCCGGCGGCGGCATGGCCGGCCAGGAGCGGGGCGTACCAGGGCGCGAACAGCGACCCCGCGAGCACGATCGCGCCGAGCGCCGACACGCACAGCCCGTATCGGGAGCGATCGCCAACCATCTCTACGCAGCATCGGCCGCCGCGCCTCGGAGCTTGATCACAGCAGCGAGGCGATCGCTGCGCGGGCGGCGGCGAGCCAAGCGCGAAGGTCACGCGGATCGGCGGTCAGAAACGCGGTTGGGATGGCGTTGCGCCGCGCGAGTGCGCCCACCACGCGCTCGCCCTCGGCGAGCAGCGCCGCCGGCGTGCTCGTCCCGCGCGACTCGTACACGAAGCCGCGCACGGTCGTGTCGATCGCCTGCGTCAGGAACAGCTCCAGCCGTGCGCTGTGCAGTTCGCGCAGCTGCCGCTCGCTGCCGGTGCACGAGCCGAGCAGCCAGCACGCCACGGCGACCCCGTCGAGCGACCCGCGCAGCGTGGCCAGCCGGTCGGGCGTGCCGATCCAGCACTCCGCGCCGGCGGCCTCGATCGCGGCGCGGCCGTCCTGGGTGCGCGTGCTCACGCGCACCGCGTGCCCTTCCGCGACCATCGCCGCGGCGAGCGCCCTTCCCCTGCACCCCCCCGCGACGATCATGATCCGCGCCACGGCCGCGCATGCTAGGGGGCTCGAATAGCATCCTCTGCCCATGGCCGACGCCACCCCCACGCACGAGGACGTGGTGACGATGGACAAGATCGTGGCGCTGTGCAAGCGCCGCGGCTTCATCTTCCCCTCCTCGGAGATCTACGGCGGCGTGGGCTCCACCTACGACTACGGCCACTACGGCGTGCTGCTGAAGAACAACGTGAAGGGCGAGTGGTGGCGCGCGATGCTGCAGGAGCGCGACGACATCGTGGCGATCGACTCCGCGATCCTGCAGCATCCGAAGGTGTGGGAGGCCTCGGGCCACCTGGCGGGCTTCACCGACCCGCTGGTGGACTGCCGCACGTGCAAGCAGCGCTTCCGCGCGGACCACCTGGCGGAGCTGCAGTGCGGTCGCAAACCGTCCAGGCACCCGGGCGAGACGGACGAGTGCGATCTGACACAGGCGAGAGACTTCAACCTGATGTTCGAGACGACGATCGGCCCGGTGAAGGAGTCGGGAGCGACGGCGTACCTGCGCCCGGAGACCGCGCAGGGGATCTTCATCAACTTCAAGAACGTGCTGCAGTTCTCGCGCAAGAGACCGCCGTTCGGGATCGCGCAGGTGGGCAAGTCCTTCCGCAACGAGATCACCCCCGGAAACTTCATCTTCCGCACGCGCGAGTTCGAGCAGATGGAGATGGAGTACTTCGTGCCGCCGGCCGAGGCGCCCAAGTGGTTCGAGCACTGGCTCGCCGAGCGCGAGCGCTGGTATGTGGACCTCGGCATCCGCCCCGGCCACCTGCGCCTGCGCGCGCACGAGCCGGAGGAGCTGTCCCACTACTCGTCGCGCACGAGCGACGTGGAGTACCTGTTCCCCATCGGCTGGCAGGAGCTGGAGGGGATCGCCAACCGCGGCGACTTCGATCTGTCTCAGCACGCCGAGCACTCGGGGGAGAAGCTCGAGTACTTCGACCAGGGCTCAGGCGAGCGCTACGTGCCCCACGTGATCGAGCCGGCCGCCGGCGCCGACCGCGCGACGCTCGCGTTCCTCGTGGACGCCTACGACGAGGAAACGGTCGAGCGCGAGGGCGCGGGCGCGGGCGAGACGCGCACCGTTCTGAGGCTGCACCCCCGCCTCGCCCCGGTGAAGGCGGCGGTGCTGCCGCTCGTGAACAAGGACCGACAGCCGGAGCTCGCGCGCGAGGTGCACGACGCACTGCGAGCGACGGTCCAGTCCGAGTACGACGACGGCGGCGCGATCGGCCGCCGCTACCGCCGCCAGGACGAGATCGGCACTCCGTTCTGCCTGACGATCGACCACCAGAGCCTGCAGGACGGCACGCTCACGTTGCGCGACCGCGACTCGCTCGCCCAGGAGCGGCAGCCGATCGAGGGGATAGCCGAAGAGATCGAGCGGCGCGTGCTCGCGCCCTGGCGGACGCCGAAGCTGTCCGAGCGGCCATAGCCCCATCCGAACGCGACCGATCCCCGACCACCGACCCGTCCTCTCTCATCATAAAACAAAGTCGGATAGCGATGGTTATACAGAGTTTGCAGGAAGACATGCCCGCCGCCCCACAGTTTCACAGCTCATCACCGCTCCGTATAGCGATGGCTATACAGCAGTGCGGCGCAGACGACGCCACACCCAGCCCACACGTTCACAATCCGGGCACAAACCCGACCCGATAGGAGCGCACACACGATGGACTTCGACCTGACGGACGAGCAGCGCCTGATCAAGGAGACCGCGCGCGAGTTCGCGGACAAGGAGATAGTGCTGCAGTCGCGCGAAAACGCGCGCAACCACCACTTCGACCTGGAGATGGTGGGGAAGGTCGCCAAGCAGGGGTACCTCGGCGCGATCGTGCCCGAGGAGTACGGCGGCGCGGGCCTGGACTATCTGTCTTACGGCCTGGTCGTCGAGGAGATCGGCCGCGCGGACTCCTCCATCCGCACGGTGATCTCCGTGCAGACCTCGCTCGTGTGCTCCGGGATCCTCAAGTTCGGCACGGAGGAGCAGAAGCACCACTACCTGCCGAAGCTGTGCTCGGGCGAGTGGCTCGGGTGCTTCGGGCTGACCGAGCCCGACGTGGGCTCGGACGCCGCCAACCAGAAAACGCGCGCGCGCAAGACGGGCGACGGGTGGGTGATCAACGGCTCGAAGATGTGGATCTCGATGGGCGACTACGCGAAGGTCGCGCTGATCTTCGCGCAGACCGATCCCGAGCTCGGCCACAAGGGAATCGCGTGCTTCCTCGTGGACGCCGAGCAGCCCGGCTACCATGCGCAGCCGATCGAGCACAAGATGGGCCTGCACGCCTCCGACACGGCCTCGATGTCCCTGGAAGACGTGGAGGCCTCGGACGAGCAGATGCTCGGCGGCGTGGGCGACGGGTTCAAAATCGCGATGTCCAACCTCGACTCCGGGCGCTACTCGGTGGCGTGCGGCGCGGTCGGCATCTGCCAGGGCTGCGTGGACGAGTCGGTGAAGTACGCGCAGGAGCGCGAACAGTTCGGGCGCCCGATCGCGAGCTTCCAGCTGGTGCAGGCGATGATCGCGGACATGGCGCTCAAAACGGACGCCTCGCGCATGCTCGC
>JASHYF010000048.1 GCA_030043235.1 Solirubrobacteraceae bacterium
TCGAGCGAGCGCTGCAGCGCCTCGAGCACGCGCACCACGCGCAGCCCGCTGGGGCCGTCGGAGCGTGGCCGCGCGCCGGTGCGCACGCACTGGACGAAGTGCTCGCACTCGACGCGCAGCGGCTCCACGTTGGGCATGCGTGGCGAGAAGGTGTCGCCGGAGCGGGCGATGTACTCGCCCCACGAGCGTGAGTCCTCGTCGAAGCCCTTGTCGTAGATGGTGAGCTTGCCCTCGATGAGCATGTCGTCGAACGTGGCCATGCGCTGCGCGCCGACGACGGTGATGCGCCGCTCCTTGTGCGGATCGAGCCACGAGAGGTGCAGGTGGGCGATGACGCCGGAGGGGAAGCGCAGGTAGCAGAAGACCACGTCCTGCACCCCGGGGCGCACGAACGAGGCGCCCTGCGCCACGCACTCGGAGGGCTCTTCCCCGATGAGATGCAGCGCCACCGACACGTCGTGGGCGCCGAGGCTCCACAGCGCGTTCTCGTCAGCGCGCAGCTGGCCGAGGTTGAGGCGGTTGCCGTACAGGTAGTACAGCGACCCCAGCTCGCCCGAGTCGACCAGCTCCTTCAGGCGTGCGACGGCGGGGTGGTACTCGAGCAGATGACCGACCATGAGCACGCGACCAGCCCGCTCGGCGGCTTCCACGACGCGCTCGGCGTCGGCGGCGGTGGTGGCGAGTGGCTTCTCGACGAAGCAGTGCTTGCCGGCGCTGGCGACCGCGATTGCCAGCTCGGCGTGCGAGGGCACGGGCGTGGCGAGCACGACGGCGTCGAGCTGCTCGTCGCCGAGGAGATCGTCGAGCTCGGCCGTGGCACGTGCGCCGGGGAAGAACGGCTGCACACGGGCGCGTGCGTGCTCGTCCGGATCGCACAGCCACGCGAGCTCGCAGCCGGGAATCGCGGCGAAGTTGCGCGCGAGATTGGGCCCCCAGTAGCCGAGCCCCACCACGCCGACGCGCACGGGTGTCACGGAAGGGTCGCTCAAGCCCAGGGTGCTGATCGTAGGCGCACGGCGTCACAGTCTGGCGTCCGAGTCGGCGGGGATCGCCAAGAGGCGTGTGTCACGGCTTGTGCGAGCGCCATCACAGCCAGTCCCGCCGGGCTGCCAGCGCGCGGGAGCTTGGTGAGTCCGGCGGCACGGCGGTGTCCTCGACGCGACCAATTCCCCCGTCCCCGGCCCGGACGGCCGGGGCTGGGGCGGCGGGCCTGGCGGCGCGGTCCAGTCCGTCTCCGAGGTGCTCGACAAAGCCGGCACCGCCTACATCAGCGAGACCACGACAACGGCACCATCGGGCGCCATATCAAAAGCGGCAGCCCGCACCGCTACGGCTGGTCGGCGACCGTGCGCTCGAGGGTCGTCAGCGAGTCATGAAGATGCGGGCGGGCCAGGGCGAGCAGCGCGCCGGGGCTCGCGCACGCGGGGCAGGTTTCCCACACATGCACGTTCCCTTCGTCGTCGGTGATCGCGATCCGGTCGCCGTCGTTGCTGAAGCTGACCGCTTCCGGAACGCCGCTGAAGTCGAAGACCCGCATGACGTGCCCAGTTCGCGCGTTCCACAGCCGGGCGGTGTGATCGAGGCTGGCCGTGAGCGCCAACGACCCGTTCGGACTGAACGCGACCGAATCGATGCCGCGCGTGTGGCCGATCAGCTCGACGAGCGCCCTGCCGCTGTCGACGTTCCAGATCGTCGCGCGCGAGTCCCAAGAGCCCACGAGCAGGCGGGAGCCGTCCGGGCTCAGGCTGTAGCCGGAGATCTCCCCGCCCTCGTTGACCTCGCGCAGCAGGCGGCCCGTGGCGGCGTTCCAGACCTGCACCACGCCGCAGAAGCCGCCATCGGCGATGCGCCGTCCATCCCCGCTCCAGGCAAAGCCGAGGTCGGAGCCGCATGGAGGCGAGCCCTGGAGCCTCACCGTGCGCCCACCCCTCAGGTCGAGGATCTCGAGCTGTTCGGGCGCTGTTTCCGAGGTCGAGACCTGCACCGCGAGGCGGGAACCGCCGGGACTGAACGACGAGCTGGCTATGGGCATGGGCGCGAGCGTCTGCGCGACTCGGTGTCCCGCGATGCTCCAGACCACCGGTGGCGCTCCCGCTTCGCTCCTGAGGAGCGCGAGGGTGCCGGTCGCGTCAGGTTCCACCCGCTGGCCGCTCTTGAAGACCGCACGGTCCACGAGCCGGCCGCCTGGAAGCTGGAACGTCTGCAGCTGGGCGGCGGCTTCGGTGCCGGCCGAGTCGACCACGCTGTTCACCACGGTCAGGCGGTCGCCGTCGAACTCCGCGGCCGTAGCCGAACCGACCTGCCCGCCGGCTTCCAGCAGCGCGAGTTCAGAGCCGTGCGCGCGCCAGGTGCGCGCGGTGCCGTCGTTTGACGCTGTCAGCACGCTTTCGCCATCCGGAGTGAACGCCACCGAGCGCACGGCAGCGGTCTGGCCGTCGTAGGCGACGATCTGCGAGCGGCTGGCTAGCGACCACACGCCGGCGGTCCCGTCCTCGGCGCCCACAGCGAGACTCCTGCCGTCAGGGCTGAAGGCGAGCGCCGAGATCTCGACCCTGGGGATGGTGGCGACGTCGTAGAGTCGCTTCCACGTTTCGGTGCTGTAGATCGAGACGACGTCGTTGGGGCCGTTGGTCGCGTATCCCACGGCTAGCGTGGACCCGTTGGGGCTCACGGCCAGCGGGGCCGGGTACAGCGCGGTGGAGGACGTCGACGCCAGGGCGGTGACGCGCGTGGTGATGTGGTGGACCAGGCGCCCGTCCCGCGCGTCGTACACGTTTACCCCGTTGCCGTTGACGCCGTTGATGCTCTGGCCGGTGGCTTCGGCGCCGACTATCACCAGACGGCCGTCACGGCTGAAGGCGACCGAGCCGACGTCATCACCGGCGATGTGGGTTTGCCTACGCAGATCGGGCAGCGTCCAGACATCCGTTCCGCCTTCACCGGCGGCTGCGATCTCACCGCCGTCGGGGCCGAAGGCGATCGAGCTGACGGGCGAGCCGGTCGTCAGGCGGGCACGCACCGCCAGCGAGGAGGGATCGAGCAAGGTGACGCCGGTTTCGCCGCCCACCGCAAGCAGCGCGCCGGTGGGGTCGTAGCTGACGCTCCCCGTGCTCCCCGATATGTGAACGCGGCGAAGCTCGCGGCCGCTCGCCGCGTCGGCGAGCAGCAGCGTGCCGTTGCACGCGCTCTCGGCGACCACTCGCCCGCCGGGACTGATCGCCGCGGAGAGGCCGTTGTTGAAGGCGCAAGACCCCGGTTCGGGCACGCTCGGCAGCGTCCGCTGCAGCGGCGAGGCGTCGAGCGCTGAGCGCAACGCGAACATCGTCTGCGGAGTGGCCTGCTCGCGCACGGCGCGCATCGCGAGCAGCACCGAGATCTCGGGGTCGTTGGCGAGCTGCGCCTGGCTTTCAGCCGCAAGCGCCTGCGCCCGCGCGGCCACGCTCTGCGATTCGGCCTGCGAGCGGCTGATGAGCGCGAAGACGAGCAGGCCGACGGAGACGAGCGCGGCCGCGAGGCTCACACCGACCAGCGTGCGCTGGCGGCGGGCCGCGGCCTCGCGGCTCGCGAGCAGGTACTCGCGCTGGAGCTGCGTGGGGGCAGGGTCGGCATGCTCGGGGCTGCCCGCCAACCACGTCTCCGCCGCTTTCAGCTCGGACCCGCGCAACAAGAAGCTCTTCTCGCGCCCCTCGCCATCCCACTCGATCGCCTTGACCATCCAGCGCGTGTGCTCCTTCGCGCGCTCGAGGTCGCGGTCGAGCGCCTCCACGAGCCGCTCGAGCGAGGCGTCGAACTCGTCGTTCTCCGTGAACGGTATCCAGCTGCGCGCGCGGATCTCCGCCGGGAGCTGCGGATCGGGCACCGGCTCGCGCAGTACCGGCACGATCCGCTTCTGTAGCTCCCGTGCATACTCGACCTCCTGCTCGCAGTAGGAGGAGCTCACAGCGGCGGGCGAGATGACGAACAGGAAGGCGTCTGACTGCTCGATCGCCGATCGGATCGCTTGCGGAAAGACCTCGCCATCGGCGATACCCTCCGTGTCGAGCCACAGCTCCTTGCCGCGGCCCGAGACCGAGTCGGCAAGGCGCCGTACGAACTCCGAGTCCCGCCGCGAATAGGAGATAAAGACGTCAGGCATCGCCGGCAGGCAGGACGCGCGCGCCGAGCGTCCTCACGCCTCCACGTCACATAGGACCTCGGTCACGCAAGCGCAATCATCCTTCGGCGAGCAAGCCCCTTGTACGCGGCAACGTAACCGGCGCGCCCGCCGTTGTCAAACACGGGCAGCTCGTGCGCGGCGGGCAGTGATCTAGAGTCGCCGGGCGATGTCGTCGTCCGCGCATCCAGACCCGGGCGGGCCGCCGCCGCAGTCGGTCCGGTGGTGGCAGCACGCGGTCCGCGACGCCGAGCGCCGCGGCGAGCTTTTGGCCGCGTTCGACCTTGCCGAGCAGGGCCTGCGGCAGCACGCCGGCGACGTCGGGCTCGAGCACAGCGCAGTGCTCGCCCTGGCCCGCGCGGGCTCCACCGAGGAGGCGGCGCGGCGCTTTGACGAGTACGGCCTCGCCGGCAACCAGGAGGAGGACCTCGCCGCCCTCGAGGCGCGGATCGCCAAGGACCGCGCGCTTGCGGCCGGGGGGTCACGACGACGTGAGCTCGCACGGCGCTCGGCCGACCTCTACGGGGCGATCTATCGGCGCACCGGCGGCTTCTACCCGGCGATCAACGAGGCGACGTCGTGCCTCATCGCAGGGGATGCGGGGCGCGCGCGCGAGCTCGCCAGGGAGGTCTTGCGGCTCGTGCGCGAGGCGGCGGGCGATGACTACTACGCGGCGGCCTCGCAGGCCGAGGCCCAGCTGCTGCTGGGAGACCTGCGTGCGGCCGGGGACACGCTGCAACGCGCGGCGATGCTGCACCAAGGCGACCACGGCGCGCTGGCGACGACGCGACGCCAGCTGCTGACGATATGCGAGGCGGCCAGGTTGGATTCGGCCGTCCTCGACCCGCTGCGCGGGCCGGAAGTGGTCCACTTCTGCGGGCACCGGCTCGCCGGCGAGCGCGAAGCCGGTCGCCTCCCGGACCACGACGAGGCCGATGTCGCGGCACGCATCAGGGAGAAGCTCGACCGCCATCAGCCCGCCTACGCGTACGGAGCGCTGGCGGGCGGAGCGGACATCCTCTGGGCGGAGGCGTTGCTCGAGCGCCATGTGGAGCTCCACGTCGTGCTGCCGTTCGCGCGCGACGAGTTCGTGAGGGCCTCGGTCGCTCCGTCGGGTGAGAGGTGGGTTGGGCGCTTCGAGCGCTGCATGGAGTCGGCGACGAACGTCTCCTACGCGACCGAGGATGCCTACCTGGGCGACGACGTGCTCTACCGCTACGGCGCGGAGCTGGCGATGGGCCTGGCGCTGCTGCGCGCCCGCTACCTCGCCTCGGACGCACGCCAGCTCGCCGTGTGGGACGGCCGACCTGCGCTCGGCGACGCGGGCACTGCGATCGACATCGAGACATGGCGACACACCGGCTGGCCGACGAGCGTCGTATCGCTGCAACCAGAGGACGAGCTGCGGCTTGCCGCGGCGCTCCCCCTCCCAGCACGAGCGGCACAGCGCGTCGTGCGTGCGATCCTGTTCGCTGATGTCAGGGGGTTCTCGAAGC
>JASHYF010000424.1 GCA_030043235.1 Solirubrobacteraceae bacterium
CCGCCGGGCCCGGCCCGCAGAGCGGCAAGCCAAACCTGTACGTGTGGCACGAAACAAGCGAAGGCGCGGGGACGCTCGCGTTCATCGCGACGCTCGCCGCACCGAACACCACGCACGAAGAAGAACCCGACGAAGAAGAAAGGATCGAACAGGACGAACGTGGCCCTTTCTCTCCCTACCACAGCGACATCGCCGACTGGACGAGCCGCCCGATCATGTCGCAGGCATACGTGACGCCGGACGGCAGACACCTGGCGTTCATGTCGGTCGAACCCCTCACCGGCTACGAAAGCTGGAGCCCGGGCGTGGAAGATGGGCACCGGGTGCACGAGGTGTTCGAGTACAGCGCCGAAACGGGCGAGCTCGTGTGCGCCTCGTGCGACCCGAGCGGCGCGCCGCCGCTCGGCAGCGCGTTCATCGGCGCCAAGCTGAGCGAACGCGCGAGCACGCCCTTCCATCAGCCACGGAGCCTCAGCGACGACGGCGGCCGCCTGTTCTTCACCTCTCCCGACCCGCTCGTGCCCGGCCTCCAGGGCCGGAGCGAGAAGGTGTTCGAGTACGAGGACGGCGCGATCCACCTCCTCTCCGGGGCCGAACCCGGCGCGAACGACGTGTTCCTCGACGCGAGCGCGAGCGGCGACGACGTGTTCTTCGCCACGCGCGAACGGCTCGCGCCAACCGACAAGGACGAACTCGTCGACGTGTATGACGCGCGCGTCGACGGCGGCCTGCCGGCGTCGTCGGCCCCGGCGCCCTGCCAGGAAGGCTGTCGCGAACCGGCGGCCCTCCCGGCGTTCCCCGCGCCGCCGGAGTCGGCGCTGTTCGCGGGCGCCGGCAACCTGTCACCCGCCGCCAAGCCGACGCGCGAGCAGCTCCTCGAGCGCGCACTCACCCACTGCAGAAAGCTCAAGCGCCGCGTCCGGCGCTCGGCGTGCATGGCCGCGGCGGAGCGACGCTACGGGCGCGAGCAGGGCGCGACGCGGACGGGCGCCGCGTCGAGGCGCCGTCCGCCGCGGCGGTGAGACGCATCATCGGTCGCCGGCGCGATCGCGCTGGACTCGAGCAGGCGCTCCTCGCCGCGACGATCTGGGCGGCGATCGTTCTCGCTGGCGCCGCGGCGCCAGCGCGGGCGGCGAGCGCGAGCCCGCACTGGAGCATCGTCGCGGAGTCCGAGCCGACGTACTTCCAGGCCGGCGCGCGCGGCGCGTACGTGCTGATCGTGCGCAACGACGGCGGCGCACCCGCCGCCGGAACTCCCACGGTGAGCATCAGCGACACGCTACCCGCCGGCGTCGAGGCATATAAGGTCACGGCCGACGCCGAAGCCGCCAATGGCGGCGACTTCCAGTATGACCTCAGCTGTTCCGAACCCATCATCGGGACGTTGACGTGCAAGTACAGCAAGTACGAAGAACAGGGGCGGCTCGTGGCCGGCACCACGATCGTGCTCACGATCGCCGTCGAAGTCGTCGAAGTTCCCGCGAACGCGAGCTCCCTCACCGACTCGGCGACGGTGTCGGGCGGCGGCGCGCCGAGCGCGTCGGTCAGCGAGACGACGCCGATCGAGCAGGGACCGGCTCCCTTCGGCCTGTGGCTGCTCGACGTGGACGCGGCCTCGGAATCGGGCGAAGCGGACACGCAGGCCGGCTCGCACCCGTTCGAGCTGACGAGCACGCTGGCGTTCACCGTCGCCGGACGCGAAACCGACGGTGCCGAATCGCCGCTCGCGGCGGGCGCGCCGAAGGATCTCGAAATCGCGCTGCCGCCCGGCCTCGTAGGCAACCCCAGCGGCGTCCCGCGGTGCAGCCAGCAGCAGTTCCTCGAACACCAGGGAGCCGACTGCCCACTCGACACGCAGGTGGGGACGGTGAAGCCGTTCCTCTACGGCACGCCTATTTCGCTCGTGTTTCCCGTGTACGACATCGTTCCGCCGCCCAACGAGCCGGCCGAGCTCGGCTTCACGATCGCGGGCATCGGGCACGTGCCGCTGTTCTTCGAGCTGCGCGTCGGCGACGGCTACGGCCTGACGGCGCGGTTGAAGGAAATCCCCGAGGCGGGGCCCCTGCAGGGGGCGATCCTCACGCTGTGGGGCGTGCCGGCGGCCGCGAGCCACGACCTCGAACGCGAAGGGACGATCGGAGGGCAAGCCGGTGAACGCTGCCAGCCAGAACTCAGCGTCGAAAACGGCGAAGAACAAACGACGGGCTGCCCGAGCGGAGCGCCGGCGAAGCCATTCCTGACGCTCCCGAGCGAGTGCGAGAGCCAGGAAGAAGAGCTCGAAGTTCGCGCTGCATACGACTCCTGGGAGCACCCCGGCCCGCCGTTGGAAACATTCTCCGGCAACCAGCTTTCGGGCAAGCCGCTCCTCGCCGAAGCGATCACCGGCTGCGAAGCCCTCTCCTTCACTCCAACCCTGACGCTCGCCCCCGAAACCACGCAGGCGGGCGCGCCGAGCGGCTACACGCTGGACGTGCACGTTCCCCAGGACGAAGACCCGAGCGCGCTGGCGACCGCGGATCTGCACAGGGCGGTGGTGAGCCTGCCGGCGGGCGTGGTGCTGTCGGCGTCGTTTGCGAACGGGCTGCAGGCGTGCTCGCAGGAAGAGTTCGAACCGCCGCCGCCGGAAGCGAACGCGACGGCCGCGGCGGCGTGCCCACGCGCGTCGCAGATCGGCACGGTGAAGATCGTGACGCCGCTCTTGTCCAGCCCGCTGGAAGGCCAGGTGTTCGCGGGCGAACCGGCGTGCGCGCCGTGCACCGCCGCGGACGCGCAGGAAGGCAGGCTGATCCGTCTGCTGGTGCAGGCGCAGGGCTCGGGCGTGACGGTCAAGCTGCGGGGCTCCGCGTCGATCGACCAGGCGACCGGCCAGCTGACGGCGTCCTTCGGCGAAGTCCCGCAGCTGCCCTTCGAAGACGTGCGGCTGACGCTCGACGGCGGCGCGAACGCGCCGCTCGCGAACCCGTCGGGCTCGTGCGGCACGCCGCTGGCGGCGAGCTCGCAGCTGACGTCCTACAGCAGCGAAACGCCGGCGGAACCGTCGAGCGAACCGTTCGCGGTGAGCGGCTGCCCGGCCCCGTGGTTCCAGCCGTCTTTCATAGCGGGAACGACGAACAACCAGGCGGGCGCGTTCAGCCCGCTGACGGTGACGCTGTCGCGCACGGATGGGGAAGAGGATTTCCAGCGCGCGAGCGTGCAGCTGCCGCCGGGCCTGCTGGCGATGCTCTCGAAGGTGGACCCCTGCCCGCAAGCCCAGGCGCAGGCGGGCGCGTGCGGGCCGCAGAGCGAGATCGGCACGGCGAGCGTCGCCGCTGGGCCGGGGTCGAGCCCGCTGTTTCTCACCGGCAGCGTGTACCTGACGGGGCCGCGCGACACCCCAGGCGGCGCGCCGTTCGGCCTGTCGATCGTGGTGCCGGCGATCGCCGGTCCGTTTGACCTCGGCACGCTGGATGTGGGCGCGAACATCGAAGTGCAGCGCAGCACGGCGGCGCTGAGCATCGTGAGCGAACCGCTGCCGCAGACCCTCGACGGCATCCCGCTGGACATCGACACGATCAGCCTGGACATCGACCGCGAAGGCTTCGTGTTCAACCCCACCGACTGCCGCGCGCTGGGGATCGAAGGCGCGCTCACGAGCAGCGCGGGCGCCACCGCCGCGGTGTCCTCGCGCTTCCAGGCGGCGAACTGCGCGACGCTCCCCTTCAAGCCGAAGCTCACGGCGCTGACGCACGCGCACGCGAGCAGAAAGGGCGGGGTGCACCTGCACGTGCGGATCGTCTTCGCGCCCGGCGGAGCGAACGTCGCGCAGCTGAAGCTCGACCTGCCCAAGCGCATGGTCCCCAGGCTGAGCACGCTGCAGAAAGCGTGCGCGGCGGGGACGTTCGACGCGAACCCGTCGAGCTGCCCGGCGGCGTCGGCGGTGGGCACGGCGACGGTGCTCACGCCGCTCCTGCGCGCGCCGCTGAGCGGCCCGGTGTACGTGCTCTCGCGCGGAGGCGGCGCGCCGCCTGAGATCGCGCTGGTGCTGCAGGGCGAAGGCGTGGTCGTGGAGGCGGTGGGGGAAGCGAAGGTGAAGGACGGCGTCGAGTCGGTCGCCTTCCGCTCGCTGCCGGACGCGCCGATCTCCGAGCTGGACGTGCTGCTGGACGCCGGCCCGCACTCGCTGCTCGCGGCGAACCTGCCGGCGAAGCTGCACGGCGACATGTGCGCCCAGCGCCTGTCGATGCCGACGGAGATCACCGGCCAGAACGGCGCGGTGGTGAAACAGATCACGATCCTCTCCGTGTCCGGCTGCCCGAAGCCAAGGCGCAAGGCGTAAGCTCAAGCCGATGACGTGGGACTTCTCCACGGATCCCGGCTTCCAGGAGCAGCTGGACTGGATGCGCGAGCTCGTGCGCGAGGAGCTGTGGCCGCTGGAATCGATCTGGCCTGAGCTCCCCCTCCGGGGACGATGCGGCCTGAACGGCCTCGAGCGCGCGATGGCGCCCCTGCGCGAGCAGGTGAAGGCGCGCGGGCTATGGGCGACGCACCTGCCGCCGGAGCTGGGCGGCCAGGGCATGGGCCAGGTGCGCCTGGGCCTGATGCACGAGATCCTGGGCACCTGCCCGATCGCGCCGCTGGCGTTCGGCAACGCGGCGCCGGACTCGGGCAACTCGGAGATCCTGGCGCTGGCGGGCACGCGTGAGCAGAAGGAGCGCTGGCTCCACCCGCTGCTGGCGGGCGATTTGCGCAGCGCGTTCAGCATGACCGAGCCGGACACGCCGGGCTCGGACCCGACGCGCCTGCGCACGCGCGCGGTAAGAGATCCCGCCCACCCCGGCGAGTGGGTGATCGACGGGCACAAGTGGTTCTCCTCGAACGGCTCGATCGCGGACTTCCTGATCGTGATGGCGGTGACGAGCCCGGACGCGCGCCCGCAGCAGCGCGCGTCGATGTTCATCGTGCCGGCGGACACGCCGGGCGTGGAGATCGTGCGCGACGTGCCGACGATGGAGCACCCGTGGGAGCAGTTCGGCGCCTACGGCGGGCACGCGGAGATCGTGTACGAGAACGTGCGCGTGCCGGCGGACGCGCTCCTGGGCGCGGAGGGCGAGGGCTTCGTGATCGCCCAGCAGCGCCTTGGACCGGGGCGCATCCACCACTGCATGCGCTGGCTGGGCGTGGCGCGCAGGGCGTTCGACATGATGTGCGAGCGCGCGACCTACCGCGAGGCGCACGGCTCGCTGCTGGCGGACAAGCAGACGGTGCAGAACTGGATCGCGGACAGCGCCGCGGAGATGCAGGCGGCCCGCCTGATGACGCTGCACGCGGCGTGGGTGATGGACACCGAGGGCGCGCGCGCCGCGCGCACGGACATCGCGCTGATCAAGTTCTACGGCGCGAAGGTGCTGCACGACGTGGTCGACCGCGCGCTGCAGGTGCACGGCTCGCTGGGCTACTCGACCGATCTTCCCCTCGAGCAGATGTACCGCTTCGCGCGCGCGGCGCGCATCTACGACGGCCCCGACGAGGTGCACCGCCAGACGGTCGCCCGCCAGCTGCTGCGCGGCTACAGCCCCCCGCCGGACGGCGTCCCGAGCGAGCACCTGCCCACCCGTCGTGAACAGGCGCGCGAGCGCTTCGCGCACCTGCTGGACGCGGTGACGGCGAACGACTGATCTTTAAGGGGCTCGCCTGACGGCTCGCTGCGGCCGGCCCGCGAAGTGCCGGTGTCCGCGGCTAGGCTAGGAGCCACTGATGGCGGCCTACGTACGGCAGGCGCCGGCGCTGTTCGATCCCACCTCCTTCGAGCGCTTTCGCTTCACGTCCCGCGAGCTCGACGCGCGCGGAGCTGTAACGCTGCGCTACGCGCTGGACGACGAGCTGGAGTTCGTGGAGACGTTCGAGCTCCCGCTGGCGGACGGCCTCGATGGGCCGAGCGAGCGCCAGCTGGGCAAGGAGGGCGGCCGGCTCGACGGGCATGGACGGGCGGCGCGTGGAGCACGCAAGCTGAGCGACGCCGAGCGCGAGCGCGTGGACGGCCTGCTGGCGCTGCTGCACTGGGTGGCCGGCGTGAGCTACTTCAAGACCGCGCTGCCGCCAGAGCTGGGCTTCGAAACCGGCACCCCGCCGCCGGCTACCGCGAAGCTGCTCGAAGCGCTGTACTCGGAGGGCCTGGGAGAGCTGGCATACACGAATCGTCTGCCCGGCCTACCGCGCCCGAGGTTCGGCGGCGGAGCGTCGCCGGCGCCGGCGAATGAGTCGGCGGCGGCGATCGCGCAGCCGGCGAGCCACCCGCGACGGACGCTCGAGCCGGGCACGACCCCGCGACGAGCGCTCGTGCCGGGCACGACCCCGCGACGAGCGCTAGTGCCGGTGGGCGGCGGCAAGGACTCGGCGGTGGCGATCGAGATCGTGAGACGCGCGGGCTGCGATCTGGCCTTGTTCTCGGTGGGCGACGCCGCGCCGATCGCGCGCACGGTGGCGGCGTCCGGGCTTGCGCGCCTGCTGGCGACGCGCACGCTCGACCCCGGCCTGCAGGCGCTGAACGAGGCGGGCGCGTACAACGGCCACGTGCCGGTGACGGCGATCGTGACGTGCGCGGCGCTGCTGACGGCCGCGCTGAACGGCTTCGACGCGGTGGCGATGGCGAACGAGCGCTCGGCCTCGGCCGGGAACGTGCGCTGGGACGGCGTGGAGGTGAACCACCAGTTCAGCAAGAGCTTGCAGGCGGAGCGCCTGCTGAGCGCGGCGCTCGCCGAAGTGGCCCCCGCCGCGCGCTCGTTCTCGATCCTGCGCCCCGCCTCCGAGCTGGCGGTGGCGCGCGCGTTTGCGCGTATGGAGCGCTACCACGGCGCTTTCACGAGCTGCAACGCGCTGTTCCGCGGCGACCCGGCGCTGCGCGCAAGCTCGTGGTGCTGCGAGTGCCCGAAGTGCCGCTTCGTGTTCCTGGCGCTCGCGCCGTTCAGCGACCCCGCCCACCTGCGCGAGATCTTCGCCCGCGACCTGCTCGACGAGGACGAGCAGTTCGACGGCTTCGCCCTGCTGACCGCGACGGGCGGCCACAAGCCGTTCGAGTGCGTGGGCGAGGAGCAGGAGAGCCTCGCCGCGATCCGCCTGCTCGCGCGCGACGAGCGCTGGAACGCCCATCGCGTGGTGCGCCGCCTGGTCGCCGAGGTGCTGCCCCGCCACCCACCCGAGGACGGCGACCCCGAGCGCGTGCTCGCGCTGAGCGACGAGCACGACGTGCCGGAGGCGCTGCTCGCGGACGTACGTGCGCTTCTCGCAGCTTGAAGGCGCGCGCGTCGGCGTGTGGGGCGCCGGCCGCGAGATCGCCTCGTTCGCAGGCCAGCTGACCCGCCGCCTGCCCGCGGCGAGGATCGTGGTCGCGGCCTTCGACTCCCCGCCCGCCGAGGACGTCGCCAGGACGACGCTGCACTCGCCCGAAGTGCGGATCGCGCTGGGCGAGGAGATCGTGCCCGCACTGTCCACCTGCGACGTGCTGGTGCGCTCCCCGGGCGTGTCCATCTATCGCCCCGAGCTGCGCGCGCTGCGCGAGGCGGCCATCCCGGTGACGACCGCCACCGCGCTGTGGCTGTCCGAGCAGGGCGGAGGGCGCGTGCTGGGCGTGACGGGCACGAAGGGCAAGAGCACGACCGCCGCCCTCGCCCACCACCTGGCGCGCGCGGCCGGCTGCACGACGGCGCTGGCCGGCAACATCGGCGTCCCCGCGCTCGACCTGCTCGACACCGAGCCAGCAGAGGTGACGGTGCTGGAGCTCTCGAGCTACCACACGGCGGATCTGCAAACCGGTCCGGAAATCGCGCTGGTGACGAGCCTCTACCGCGAGCACACCGACTGGCACGGCTCCGAGCAGGCCTACCGCGCAGACAAGCTGCGCCTGCTGAGCCTCCCGGGCGTGCGCGTGAACGTGCTCAACGCCCGCGACGCGAGCTTGGCGGCGGCTCTCGCCAGCACGCGCAGCGCCCGCGGCACGAACTCGGCCGCTGCCCTCGCCCACCCCCAGGACGCCCCCGGCGCGAACACGGGTCCGCGTACTGGTCGACACGCCGTGGATGATCGGCTCGACGACATAGCCGAGACGAGCATCTACGGCGTGCCCACCGGCTGGGACGTGCAAGACGGAGGCATCGCACACAGGGGCGAGCCCGTCGCATCGCGTGAGCAGCTGCCGCTGCGCGGCGAGCACAACGCCCTGAACCTGTGCGGCGCGCTGACCGCGCTCGAAGCGCTGGCTGTGACGCCGTCCCTGCCGGCGGCGCTGCAGGGCTTCCAGCCCCTGGCGCACCGTCTCGAGCCGGTGGGCGAGCGCGAGGGGGTGCTGTGGGTGAACGACAGCATCTCGACGACGCCCGAGTCAACGCTCGCGGCGCTCGCGAGCTTCCCCGGGCGTGGGGTCGTGCTGATCGCCGGCGGGCAGGACCGCGGCCAGGACTACGCGCAGCTGGGCCGCGTCGTGGCGG
>JASHYF010000425.1 GCA_030043235.1 Solirubrobacteraceae bacterium
TCGACCGAGGTGCAGTCGCGTTGCGAGGCATATGCCTCCCACAGCGCGTCGATCCCGGCCCCGGCCGGGGTCAGGGCGGCGAGGCCGCTGACGACGACACGGTCGCGCCGCGATTGCGGTGGCGCCGGGCGGGCGTGCGGGCGGGCGAAGAGCACCGAGGCGTTCGCCCCGCCGAAGGCGAAGTTGTTCGACAGCGCCACGCCGATCTGCATCGGCCGGGCCTCGTTGGGCACGTAGTCCAGGTCGCATTCGGGGTCGGGCTCGGTGAAGTTGGCGGTCGGTGGCGCGGTCTGCTCCTGGAGCGCCTTGACCGTCACGATCGCCTCGGCGGCGCCGGCGCCGCCGAGCAGATGCCCGATCATCGACTTGGTGGAGCTCACCGCGACGCGACGCGCTGCGGCGTCGCCGAGGCCGACCTTCGTGGCGGCGGTCTCGGCGGGATCGTTCTTGGCCGTCCCCGTGCTGTGGCTGTTCACATAGGCGACCTCCTCCGCCGACACCCCGCCCTGCTCGAGCGCCATCTTGATCGCCCGTCCCGCACCACGCCCCTCCGGGTGCGGGGCGGTCGGATGGTAGCCGTCGGCCGACAGGCCGTATCCCAGGATCTCGGCGAGGATCGGCGCGCCCTGCTCGCGCGCTACGTCCTCTCGCATGAGCACCAGCATGCCGCTGCCCTCGCCAAGCGAGAGCCCTTTGCGGTCGCGCGAGTAGGGCGCGGCCGGCTCCGGCGAGAGTGACTCCAGCGAGTTGAAGCCCGCGTAGAGGATGTCCGAGAACGCATCCGAGCCGCCGGCCAGCACCGCGTCCGCCTGTCCGGCGGCTATCAGCCCGGCGGCGCAGCCGATCGCGTTCGCGCTCGCCGCGCAGGCGGTATCGATCGACAGCACCGGCCCACGCAGGTCGAAGGCGCCGCTGAGCGCCTCCGCGAAGGCCTGCGGAGGAACCAGCAGGACCAGGCGCGGGTCGGGGTTCTCGCCGCGCCGGCGGCGAAGGAACCACTGCTCGCCGGCGAGCAGCCCAGCGTTGCACGTGCCGACGACGACGCCCCAGCGCTCGGGCGGGATCGGGCCGACTCCCACGCCACAGTTGGCCATCGCCTCCTCGGAGGCCCGCATGGTGAAGTCCAGCGCGCGGTCGTGCACGCCGTCGGGGTTGAGATATTCGTGCGCCGGCGTGGGATCGACCTGAACCTCGCCGCCGAGCCGCGTGCGCAGCCCGTCCATCGGCAGCTGGCGGACCTCGCGTATGGCCACGCGCCCGCCGCTCACGCCCGCCCAGAAGTCCTCGAGCGTGGCCCCCTGCGCGGTGATCGCGCCCATGCCCGTGACCACCACCCGGACCGGCTCCTTCTCGTTATCGTCGTCCACCATCGCTCTCCCGTAAGTCTCCAGACGGCGCGTCGCCCGGGCTCGTTGCACCCGACGAGGGGCCGATGTCAAACCGGAAAGGTAACAGTCGCGCTGCCCGCAGGCTGCTCGGCCTGCCTCCCCCGCGCACCGCCCGTCGATCGACGGCGCGACGCTCCACACGCCCGACGCGCGAGGGCCAAGTATGAAAGGATGCCGGCGAAAAGGACCGTGTCCCGCACGCACTCGATAGTTCGCTTCCCACGCGTCGACGGAATGCCCGACCCGCGCTATGACGTGGTGATCATGGGCGGGGGTCTGGCGGGGCTGACGCTCGCCCTCCAGCTCAAGAAAGCACGGCCCGCGACGTCGATCATGGTCGCCGAGAAGCGCTCCGGGCCGGCGCCCTCCGCGGCGTTCAAGGTGGGCGAGTCGACCGTGGAGCAGAGCTCCTACTACTTCACGGATGTCATCGGCATGCGCGATCACATGGAGACGGCCCAGCACCTGAAGTCCGGGCTTCGCTATTTCTGGCCGGCGCAGGACAACAGGGACATAGTCGCGCGCCTGGAGTGGGGGCCGTGCGAGTTCGGTCCGGACCAGTTTCAACTCGATCGCGGCCTGTTCGAGAACGAGTTGATGCGGCGCAACGTGCTCGCGGGAGTGCACGCGTTCGACGGCTGTCGCGTGCAGGAGATCGCGCTCGGCGAGCAGGAGCACCAGGTCACGGTCTCGCGAGAGGACGAGCTCGGCGCCGCCGACCAGGCCACGGTTGCGTGCCGCTGGCTGATCGACGCCACCGGCCGAGCGTTCACGCTGAAGCGGAAGCTCGGTCTGGAGAAGGATTGTCCGCACAAGATCAACTCATCCTGGCTGCGCCTCGCCGGCGGCCTCGACATCGACCAGCTGTCCGACGATCCGGCCTGGCACGCGCGCATGGAGCAGCCGCGGGTGCGCGTCTCGAGCACCAACCATCTGCTCGGCCAGGGCTACTGGGTCTGGCTCATCTCGCTCGCCTCCGGGCCCATCTCGATCGGGATCGTCGCCGATCCCCGCTTTCACCCGTTCGAGCAGATCAGTACGCTCGACGCCGCCCTCGAGTGGCTGAGCGTGCACGAGCCGCAGCTCTTCTCCGTGCTCGACGTCCGCCGCGATGACATCGAGGACTTCCTGAAGGTGGAGCACTTCTCATACAGCTCCGAGCGCGTGTACTCGCCCGAGCGCTGGTGCCTGACGGGCGAGGCGGGCGTGTTCTCCGATCCGTTCTACTCGCCAGGGTCGGATTTCATCGCCGCCTCGAACACCTTCATCACCGACTTTCTCACGCGCGATCTGGACGGCGAGCAGATCGCAGAGCGCCTCGAGGGTCACAACGTCCAGTACCTGTTGCTCTACGACGCCTTCCTGAAGCTGTATCTCGACCAGTACCAGCTCTTCGGCAACCCCCGCGTGATGGTCTCGAAGCTCGCCTGGGAGCACGCCCTGTACTGGGGGGTCGGTGCGTTGCGGTTCCTCAACGACAAGTTCACCGACATGCAGTTCACGCAGGACGTCGCGCCGGCGCTGCAGACCGCCCTGCAGCTGAACCAGCAGATCGAGCCGCTGTTTATCCGCTGGCACGAGCTCTCGACGGCCGAGGAGGGGCCTGCGTCATACATCTCGACCACCAAGGTGCCGGGCGTCGGCGACCTGCAGCGCCAGCTCAAGCACCGCGTCGAAGACGAAGAGGCGCTGAAGCAGATGATGCGCGCCAACGCGGAGCTGCTGCGAGCGTTCGCCGTCCTCATCTTTCACGAGGCGTCCAAGAGCCTGCCCGAGGCGCAACGGCCGCCAGAGGACGCCAGGATCAGGCCCGAGGCGATGACGCTGGACCCCGCCCGCTGGGAGCAGGACGGGCTCTTCGGCGACGATGGCCTGACGGTGGCAGAGGCGCGCACGCGGATCCCCGGGCTTGCCGAGGTGCTGAGCCTCGAGCAGGTCTACGCGTAGCGCGGTCTCAGGAGCTCGACGCGGTATCCGTCGCCGGCGCGCCCGCGCGCTCGGCGAACTTGGCGAGCTTCTTCGGGGAGTCGGCCGCGAAGGTCTCGACCTCCGGGTCGATCTGGCGCACCAGGCCGCTGAGGACCCGCCCGGAGCCGAGCTCCAGGAAGCTGCCCGCGCCCTCTGCGACCAGACCGCGCACGCAGGCCACCCACTGAACCGGGCTGGCGATCTGCTCGACGAGCGCACGGCGCACCTGCTCGCCGGTGCGCTGCAGCTCGGCGAAGGCGTTTGACATCAGCGGCACCTGCGGGTCGCTCCAGGCGACCTCCTCCATCGCCTCGCTCATCCTCTCCTTCACGGGCTCCATCAGCTCGCTGTGGAACGCCGCGCCCACCTGCAGGCGCAGCGCGCGTTCGGCGCCGGCCTTCTCGGCGAGGTCGATCAGCGCCATCACCGCCGCCTCCTCGCCGGAGGCGATCGTCTGCGTGGGGGTGTTGAAGTTCGCGGGCGCGACGCTCCCGACGCGCGAGGCCTCGCTGCAGAGCTCGGCGACGCGCTCGGCGTCGAGGCCGATGATCGCGGCCATCGTCCCGGGTCGTTGCGACTGGGCGCCCGCCATCAGGCGCCCGCGCTCGCACACCAGGCGCATCCCGTCCTCCAGGCCCACCGCGCCCGAGGCCACTGCGGCCGTGTACTCGCCGAGGCTGTGCCCGGCGACGAAGTCCGCCCTCAGGCCCGCCTCCCGGGCCAGCTCCATCATCGCCAGCGAATGGGCGAAGAGCGCCGGCTGCGCGACGTCCGTGCGCGTCAGCTCCTCGATCGGGCCCTCCAGGCAGCGTTCGCGGATCGGCAGCCCGGACGTGCCGTCCGCAAGCTGCATGTAACGGTCGAACAGCTCGGCGCGCGCCTCCAGCAGGTCGGCGCCCATGCCGACCCGCTGCGACCCTTGACCGGGGAACAGGAACGCGGTCTTGCTCATGACGGGTTCTCCTTTGTCGGTTGGGTGATCACCGCGCCACCACCGGCAGCGCGAGGTGCGAGGCCCGTGCGGTGTCGTGGAAGATGCGCTGGCGGGCGGGGACCAGGTCGCGCTCCTCGTCGCTGCCGATCGCCGCGCCCGTGTTGGCGTTGCGGTCGAAGCGCGGAAACGAGCTGCTGGTGATCAGCAGGCGGATGCGGTGCCCGGCGAGAAACACGTTGCTGGTCGCGACGAGGTCGATCTCGTAGCGGCACACCTCGCCCGGGCTCAGCAGCTGCGGCGCCTCGAAGCCGTGGCGGTAGCGGGCGCGCAGGACGCCCTCGGCGAGGATGCGCGAGACGCCATCCGGCGCGACGTCGCAGAGCTTGCCCACGAAATCGGTGTCGGGCGCGGACGTGCCGGCGTACAGCACCAGCGCCAGCGGACCGGTGACCTCCACGGGGCGCTCGAGCGCCGCTGAGCTGTACACGAGCACGTCCGGGCGAGCCTCGAGCTTGCGCTGATCGAGCGGGCCGGAGTTGG
>JASHYF010000426.1 GCA_030043235.1 Solirubrobacteraceae bacterium
CACCACGGCGGGCAGCGGCGCTGCGACCGCGACCGCGACCACGCCGGCGCGCGGCGCGCCCTCCGGCGCGAGCAGAGCGGCCGGCGCGAGCGCTCCGAGCATCGTGACCGTCACCAGTGACGGCCTCAGCGCGAGCATGCATCCCCAATCCCACCATCCGGTGGTGGAACGCCCGTGGCCGATCTCCTTCACCGTCACCAGCGCCGGGCGCCCGGAGCGGGCGAGCGTCTCCTACGAGTACCTCCTCGGCGGGCAGGTGGTCGCGCGCCGCGACCGCTACAGCTTCGACGGGCACTTCGCCGACGTGTTCAAATGGCCGGCCGAGGCGGTCGGCTATCCGTTGACGTTCCGGGCGGTGATCCAAGCGGCTGGCACCGTCATCGACCTCGACTATCCGATCCAGGTCGTCAGGTGAGCCCCGCGGCCGGACCGGAGGTGGTGCTGGAGGGCGTCGGCAAGCGCTTCGGCACGATCACCGCGCTGCGCGACGTCTCGCTGCGCGCCGCGCCCGGCGAAGCCGTCGCCGTCACCGGGCGCTCGGGCTCGGGCAAGAGCACGCTGCTGGCGCTGATCGGCGGGCTCGACCAGCCGGACGCCGGCAGGATCCTGATCGACGGCCGCGCCGTGTGGACCGAGCGCCACGACGCGCGCACCCGGCGCGAGCTGGTGGGCTTCGTCTTCCAACGCCACCTGCTGCTCGAGACGCTGTCCGCGCGCGCCAACGTCGAAGTGCCGCTGATCGGCGCCGGCATGAACCATCGCGCGCGGCGGCGGCGCGCGCTCGAGCTGCTCGCGGACGTGGGTCTCGCAGAGCGCGCCGAGCACGTCCCCGCGGCGCTGTCCGGCGGCGAGCGCCAGCGCGTGGCAGTCGCCCGCGCGCTCGCCAACGAGCCGCGGCTGCTGCTCGCGGACGAGCCGACCGGGGCGCTCGACACGGCCACCTCGGAGACCGTGCTCGACCTGATCTTCCAGCTGCGCGACCAACGCGGCATGACGCTCGTGATCGTCAGCTACGACGAGGCTGTGTCGGTGCGCGCCGACCGCACCATCAGCCTCCTCGACGGTGCCCTCGCAACAGCGCCGGCCTGAGCGCCGGCACCCGGACTGCGCCACGAACGCGTGCTCAACATCGTCATCACCAACCTCTGGCGGCGACCCGCGCGAACGGTGTTCACGGCCGCGGGCATCGCCGTCGGCGTCGCCATGGTGGTCGCGCTGCTGGCCTTCACACGCGGCCTGCAGAAGACGGCCGCCGGCTTCGTGCACCTCGGCGGCTCGGGGCTGGGCGTATTCCAGGCGAACGTCAGCGAACCGACCACCTCGCTGCTGCCGGCCTCGCTCGTCGGCCGCCTGCAGAAGCTGCCGCTCCTGACGCGCGCCACCCCGCTGCTGCTGGTCGTGGAAGCGATCAAGGCGGAACCGGCTGCGATCGTGTTCGGCGCCGAACCGAGCGGCTTCTTCACGAAGTCCCTGGTGATGGTCGAAGGCGCACAGGCGCCCGGCGGCGCGCGCGCCGCGCTCGTCGGCGACCGGCTGGCGGCGCAGCTGCACCTGCGCGCGGGCGGCCTCGTAACGATCAAAGGACGCTCCTACCCGATCGCCGGGATCTACCACTCGGGCATCTACTTCGAGGACGCCGGCGCGGTGCTCCCGCTGAGCGTCGCCCAGCAGCTCACCGGCCACCCCGGCGAGGAGACCGACGTGGTCGTCGACCTCGCCGCAGGCGTGCGCGCGAGCAGCGCGGGCACGGCGATCGAACGCGCGGTGCCGGGCACGCGCGTGATCACCGACCCCGAACAGGCGCTGCGCGTGGGCGCCAACGCGACGCTCATCTCCCAGGCGATCCTCGTGATCGTCGTCATCGCCCTGATCGTCGGCGGGCTCAGCGTCGCCAACACGATGGCCATGTCGGTGATGGAACGCCGCAGCGAGCTCGGCCTGCTCAGCACCGTCGGCTGGTCGCCGGCGCGCATCGCGGTGCTCATCTTCGGCGAGGGCGTCGGCGTCAGCATGGTGGGCGCCGCCGGCGGCCTGCTGCTCGGCGTCGTCGGCGGGCGCCTGCTCGTCGGCGCGCTCGGCGTCAGCGCCTACGTCTCGCCCGCGATCACCGCGTGGGGACTCGGCCGCGGCCTGCTGATCGGCGTCGCCATCGGCATGCTCGGCGGCATCTATCCGGCGTGGCGCGTCACGCGCATGACGCCGCTGCGCGCGCTCGCGGGGACCTGATGACGCCGCCCGCGTTGTACTTCCGCCATTCCTCCTCTTTGGAGCACGATCCCCGCGCGCACATGCCCGGGCACCCCGACACGCCCGAGCGCCTGCAGGCGATCGAGGCGCGGCTGGAGGCGGAGGGCTGGCTCGGCTGGGAGCGGCGGGAGGCGCCCGCGGCAGACGAGCGCCAGCTGGAGATGATCCACTCGCGGCGGCTGGTCGAGCACGTACGCGACATGTGCCTGGCCGGAGGCGGCGCGATCGACCCCGACACGTTCGTGGGCGAGGCCTCCTATCGCGCCGCTTTGCACGCCGCCGGCGGCGCCTGCGCGATGACGCGCGCGCTGCTCGCCGGCGAGGCCAGCCTGGGCTTCACCGGCGCACGGCCCTCCGGCCACCACGCCGAACCGGATCGGGCGATGGGCTTCTGCCTGTTCAACAACGTGGCGATCGCCGCCGAGCTCGCCCTCCGCGAGCTGGGGGCACGGCGCGTCTTCATCCTCGACTGGGACGTCCACCACGGCAACGGCACCGCCGAGGCCTTCCGCCGCCGCGCGGACGTCCTGTTCGCGAGCATCCATCAGGGCGGCGGCTTCTACCCGGGCACCGGACCCCTCGGCGACGCCGGCTCCGGCGAGGGTGAGGGCTACACCATCAACCTGCCCGTGCCCGCCGGCTCCGAGGAGGATCTGTGGCTGTCGCTGCTCGAGCACGTGGTGATGCCCGCCGCCGGCGCCTTCGCCCCCGACCTCGTGCTCGTGTCCGCCGGCTTCGACGCCCACCGCGCCGATCCGCTCGCGGACTGCCGTCTGGAGACGGGCTCGTTCGCCGAGATGGCGCGCCACGTACGCGACCTCGCGCGCCAGCTCGGCGCGCCGCTCGGCGGTGTGCTCGAGGGCGGCTACCAGCCGGCCGTGCTGGCCGAGTGCGTGCACGCCACGCTGCAGGCGCTCGCCGGAGAAGAGCCCGCGTCCTCGGCCGCGCCCGAGGCGCTGCTGACCTCGCGCGCCGCCGCGCAGGTCGGTCGCTACTGGCCGCTGTGAGCGCCGGTAGTTCGCCGCACCCGTTTGGGTAGTGCGGCCCGATGCTGCGGAGCGCAGGCGGTGATGTGATCGTGCGCGATGAGCGATCGTGACGCAGATCACCTGCTCGTGCGCTTGCGCGACGGCGCGCGCGTGACCGTGCGTCCTTGCACCGAAGCGGACGAGCCCGCGCTTCGCTGCCTGCTGAGCGGACTGCGCCCGCAGTCGCGCCGCATGCGCTTCTTCACCGGAGGGCTCGACATGGACGGCGCCGCCCACATGTCGGCCGCCACCGGCGAGGGGCGCTTCGGCCTGGTCGCGCACGACGAGACGGGCGCGCTGGTAGCCCACGCGCTGTACGCGCAGCTCGACAGCACCCACGCGGAAGTGGGCGTGGAGGTCGCCGACCACCTCCATGGCCGCGGGCTGGGAACGCTGCTGATCGAGCAGCTCGCCGCCGAGGCGGAGCGCCACGGCGTGACCACGTTCGTGGCAGATGTGCTGCCCGAAAATCGCGCCATGCTGGACGTCTTCCGCGACGGCTTCGACGCACGCGTGCGCTTCCGCGAGGGGATCGACAAGGTCGAGTTCCCCACCTCCTCGTGGCGCGCCGCCAGCGAGCGGTTCCCCGAGTCGCAAGCATCCTCGCCCGCTCACCTGCGAGCGCCATAGTCATACGGGCTTCGCGATCGAACATTCCTCGCCAGGCGCGGAAACTGCCGAGCGCCATAGTCGTGCAGACCTCGCGATCGAGCATTCCCCGGCCAGGCGTGGAAACTACGTAGCGCGTTCCGTGGCGAGCGCGGTGGACGCGGGCCGCGCGGCGGCGTTGACTGTGCAAGGGGCCGGGCTGATCCCATCCCGGCCCTCGAGTTCCCGATCTCACGCCCGCTCGATTTCCGATCTACGCCCGCGATGCGACGAAGCAGCCGATGAGCGCCCCACCCACCGCACCCCCACCTCACGCCGGCGCAGCGCCCGGCCTCGAGCTCGAGGTGGTTCGCCCGTTCGCGCGTCTCGGCCGTGGCGATGTGGCTTACGCGGGCGGCAAGGGCGCGAACCTCGGTGAGCTGACGGCCGCGGGCCTGCCGGTGCCGAGCGGCTTCGTGGTGGGCGCGCCGGCGTACGCCGCGTACTGCGAGCAGACGGGCGTGCGCGCGCGCATAGCGGCGCTGCTGGACGAGCTCGACGTGGAGGACACGGCCGCGGTGGCCGCGGCGAGTGAGGCGGCGCGCGCGCTGTTCGACCAGACGCCGATCCCGGAGGCGATCGCGCAGGAGATCCGCGCGGCGTACGAGCGCCTGG
>JASHYF010000427.1 GCA_030043235.1 Solirubrobacteraceae bacterium
TCTGCGTCACGCGTTCGACGCGGACCACATCTCCGCGATCGACAACACCACGCGCAAGCTGATGAACGAAGGGAGACGGCCGCTCAGCGTCGGCTACTGGTTCTCGCTGGGTCACTCCACGATCGTGATCGCGATCGGCGTGGGCATCGTCGTCGCCGAGAAGTCCGTGTATGGCGCGGTCTCGCACAGCAACTCCAACCTCGAGCAGTTCGGCGGGATCTTCGGGACGGTCGTCTCGGCGTCTTTCCTCTACCTGATCGCCTTTCTGAACGTCGTCATCCTCGCCGGGATCGTCCGCGTGTTCCGCTCTATGCACAAAGGCGACTACGACGAGGCCGAGCTCGAGCGTCAGCTGCAGAGCCGCGGGCTGATGTACCGCCTCTTCGGCAGGTGGATGAAGGCGATCGACAGGGAATGGCAGATGTACCCCGTCGGCGTGGTGTTCGGCATGGGCTTCGACACCGCCACCGAGGTCGCGCTGCTGGCCACGACTGCGCTGCTTGCGACCCAGCACCTGCCGTTCTACGCGATCATGTGCCTGCCGGTCCTGTTCACCGCCGGCATGAGCGTGATGGACACGATCGACGGGATCTTCATGAACTTCGCCTACTCGTGGGCGTTCTTCAACCCGGTCCGCAAGGTCTACTACAACCTCGCGATCACGGGGCTGTCGGTGTCGATCTGCTTCTTCATCGGCACGATCGAGGTGCTCGGCCTGCTGCCGATGGAGCTCGGTGGTCTGCACGGCGGCTTCTGGCACTACATGGAAGTCTTCGACATCAACAAGGCGGGCTTCGTGATCGTCGCCATGTTCGTCGTCTGCTGGGTCAGCGCGCTTGCGTTCTGGAAGTTCGGCCGCGTCGAGGAGAAGTGGGCCGCGCGGCTGCGACCGGAGCTCGCGGGTTCCCCGCAAGCCGAGCTCCCCGAGTGACACGCGGCCGCAAGATCATCTGGCGAGCGCGCCCGACTCATCGGGCAGTGCGCCAGATGCGGGGTCTGCTGCGAGGCCCGCGGGGTTTGGCGGCTCGGGCTGCGGGAGGATGCCGGCTGCCGGGAGCAGCTGGTGTTGGCGGGCTTCGAGGGTCATCGCGTGCGCGATCTGCTCGCGCAGCAGCTTCAGCTCGCGCTGGCGTGTGAGTACGCGCAGCGCGAGCAGCGCGACCACGCCCGCGCCGACGAAACCGAGCAGCGCTCCGATCTTGGATAGCAGGCTCGGCGCGGCGAGCGTGGGTGGGGGCAAGTTCACGTGGCCGGGGCGCAGTGGCGCCGTCGGTATGCCTGCGCTCGCCTGCGCGACGAGGTGGCCGGTGACGGGCCGCGTCTCGCGGGCGATCGCGACCATCTGCTCGGCGGAGAGGCTGTCGGTGAGGGTGTTTTCGATCCAGTACGCGGCGCCCGCTTCAGACCACGCGACCGTTCTGAGGTGTTCGCCGTCGTAGTAGAGGCTGTAGGTGCGCGATCCGATCGCGATCGTGTTGTCCGGCGCTTGGAGCAGGGGCGGGTTGGTCCACGTGCTGCCCTGGACGTCGTAGTACTGGCCGGTTTCGCCTTGTGCCACGACGATCACGTAGGTCGGGTAGAGATGGCCGCCCGGCCCGTGGATCGGGTAGTGGCGCATTTCGTCCGGTTCCGATTCGGCGGTGGTCTGCTGGTACCGCGGCGCCTCGACCGGGAACGGCAGGCTCGCGGCCATCGTGCGCGCTTCCGCGAGCGTGGAGCTCGGCGTCGGAGAAAGTGAGGAGACTGCGGGGGAGCCGAGGGCGTGGTTGACGGGCGCGTGCGTCGCGGCAACGTTCAGCTTTTGCTTTGGGATTTTCGCTGTGCCCGTGAGAAAGGAGTGGACCGCTTCAAGGATCTGTTCGGGCGTCGCGATGTCGTATTCGTGAAGCTCGGTGACGTCGAAGGGGACTTGGCGCACCGGTTTGCCCGCGGATTCGGCCAGCAGATAGACCAGCTGCAGGATTTCTTCTTCGTTTTTCAGCGTGTTTTCCACGTTCTTTCCGAAGATGTCCTCGAACTTTTCACGTTCTTCGAAGAGCGAGCCGCCGTACTGCGCCTTCACGTTGAGAAGGAAGCGCTGGTCGCGGGCGTCGCGTATCAGCGAGGAGCTTTCGTGGCGGTTCGAGACGAATTCGCGTGCGTGTTTGCCGCACAGGCGCTGGTAGCCCGGCTGGAGGTTGATTTCCATGTACTGTTCGGCTTCGGGTTCGCTGTTGCTGTGGTAGTAGCGCTTATCCACGGTCATGTACACGCAGCCCATTTCGTTCACCGCGCGTTCAAACTGGTTGAAGTTGGCGATGAACACCTCGTTGACGGTGATGCCGAGAACTTCTTCGATCGTTTTCACCATCAGGTTCACCCCACCCGCGGTGCCCCCGCCGTTTTCCCAGCCGAACTGGTAAGCCGCGTTGATGCGGGTTTCGTCCACTTCGCCGTCAGGCTTGTCGATTGGCACCTTCAACTCGCGTGGGATCGAGAGCATCGAGATCGTCGGCTGGCTCGGATCGATGCGCACGAGCAGCATCTCGTTGGAGTGCGGCAGCACCGGCGTGGTCGTCGTGTGACGGCGTTCGTCGTTTCCGACCAGCAGCAGCGTCTCGGGCGCCCCCCGGCTGGTGGGCGCCAGCACGTGCGGTGCGACCTTGATCGGCTTGTTCTGGCGGAGCGCTTCGACCAGTCTGCCGACCTCGTTGAGAGCGACGACGGCCGTCGCCCCGCCCGAGACCAATACGATGCCGGCCGCGGCCAGCAGAAATCGCTTGGCGATCCACCAGCCACGCCGCGGCGGCTCCGCAGGCACCAAGCCCAGCGACGTGCCCGTAGACGGGGACGGGGGCGGGGGCGGTGTGGTCGTAATCGTGCTCACAAGCTGAAATCGACGTGGCTGACCGCGCGCCCCGCCCCGGGCACCCCACACGCGCCGCACCAAGGCTTAGGCTAGCGCCGATCCCGGTTACGGCGGTCCGATGCATGTGTGCCCACCGTGCCACACGTAGACCCCACCTCGCTCACCGAGGACGCCCGTCTCCGGGGGGTCCGGCTACTGGTTGACGGAGCTGCGGCGTCGAGCGGTCCTCGTTGACGGAGCTGCGGCGTCGAGCGGTCCCGGGCGCAGGATTCCGGGGTCGTGGCCGGGGATGACGCTGAAGCCGGCGTCGCGCATCGCGCGCAGGCGGTTCGCGGAGCGTCGCTGCTGTTCGTGATCGTCGGCGAACACCGGGAAGCGGTGGTCGTCGAGGCCTGAGGCGAAGTGCGTCACGTCGGCGCCGAGCACGAGCTCGCCGATGCGGATCGACTGGTGTCCGGGCGTGTGCCCGGGGGTGAGCAGAAGCTCGATGCTGCCGTCGCCGAGGAGATCGTGGTCGCCGTCGACCAGGATGACTTCACGGCTGTCCTCGGCATAGTCGCGCGTCAAAAAGAAGTTGCGCCGCACGGCTGCATCGTCGTGGCCGGCACGCCATTCGCTGCGCTGGACCACGACCGGCACCGACGCCGGGATGAGCCCGAGTCCGCCGGCGTGATCCCAGTGCAGGTGCGTAAGCACGACCTTGGTCAGCGTGCCCACGTCGAGCTGCTCGGCGACGCTTCGCTCCTGCTCGAGGGTGGACGCCGCGAACACGTCCGGTCGCTCGTAGTATGCGGCCGGGTCGTCGACCGCAGCGGGATTCAGTCCCGTGTCGATCAGGATCCGCTCGGTCGCGGTCTCGACCACGTAGGCGGGCACGGGAAATCGAATCCTGCGCTCCAGGTCGTCGCCCGCGCGGAAGATCCCGGCCTGGCCGGTGAACCACCCGACGATCAGCATTTCGATCTTCACGGATGTGTCCTCATCGGTCCTGGGGGGTCAGCGAGCAGCAGGGCTGCCGTCATGTCGCGACTTGTATGCGTCAGCGAGCAGCGGAGCTGCCGTCGTGTCGCGACTTGTAGCTCAACGATCGACCGCTCTCTCCCGTTCTGGCCGGATTCGAGGGCAGCTCGTCCTTGCGGCCAGATGGCGATCGCGCGACAATCGCCCGATGCACGGTCAACCGCGCCGGGTCGTCGTGGTCACCTTCGAGGGCATGCAGCTCCTCAACGTGCTCGGTCCCACCGAGGTCTTCGACGCGGCCAACCGCGTGCTCGGGGACCGGCCCGGCTACCGCGTGGTGGTGAGCTCGCTGGACGGGCGAGCCGTGCGCAGCGCGTCAGGGCTGCGTATCGCGACGGACGCCGCGCTGTCACACGTGAAGGCGCGAGGACTGGACACGCTGGTCGTCGCCGGCGGCATGAACATCCACGACGTCACGTCCGACCGGCGCTTGGCCGGCGAGCTGCGCCGCCTCTCTGCGGGGGCCCGGCGCACGTGCTCGGTGTGCACGGGCGCGTTCCTGCTCGCGCGGGCCGGATTGCTGGACGGCCGGCGGGCGACCACGCACTGGGCGTTCTGCGCCGAGCTGGCGCGGCGCCATCCCGAGGTCAGCGTCGAGCCCGACCGTATCTTCGTGCGCGACGGCACGACCACGACCTCGGCCGGCGCCAGCGCGGGGATCGATCTTGCGCTGGCGCTCGTGCAGGATGACCACGGGGCCGAGGTGGCGCGCACGGTCGCCCGCTGGCTCGTCGTCTTCCTGCAGCGGCCGGGAGGGCAGTCCCAGTTCTCCGAACGCCTGTCGGTGCCGCCGACGAGCAACCCTCGCGTGCGCGCGCTGCTCGA
>JASHYF010000049.1 GCA_030043235.1 Solirubrobacteraceae bacterium
AGGATCGCCCGTGCGCTCGCGGGGTGGGTGGCGGCCAGGAAGGGCAGCACGAACACGTCGCTGTCCCAGAAGACGTGGCCGCGGTAGCCGGCTCCGGAGAGGGCACGTGCGCCGACGGCGGCCTCGCCGCGGTCGGTGGCCGAGGCGATCAGGTGGTAGAGCGCCACGCGCACCGCCCGTTGCAGGCCGGGGTCGCCGTCGATCCGCACGTCGGCGTCCTCCCAGCGCTGCGCCCAAGCCCGGCGGTGCTCGATCAGCAGGCGCTCGCGCCCGGACGCCCTGGCCCGGCCCAGCATGCGCGCCGCCGGCAGACCCTGGCCCGCGGCGAGCGCCGCGTACGCAGCCAGGCGCTCGAGCGCACCCGTCTCGCTGCTCGTCGCACGCGCCTGCCCGAGTGACTGCGCGGCTGCTGCTTCCAGCCGGCCGTCGACGGTCATGCGCATCGAGCCCCCGTCGTCGCTCTGCTCGACGCGGGTGCCGGCCGGCGCCACCAGCGGTGGGCTCGCCGCGAGCTCGTCGTGTGCGCCGAGCACGCGCAGCACGGCAAGCCCGGGGGCTGCGAGCGAGGAGAACTGCAGCGCCGCCGCACCCGTGGGTGTCTCGTGCGCGAGCAGCCCGCCGTGCAGGTCCAGGGTGCGGACGGTCCGGCGCCCAAAGCTGTTGCCCGCCAGCCGGTTCCACAGCGGCGCGGGCTGCAGCTCGGAGTGCTCGCCTGCTCCCCGGTAGGCGCCCGCGAAGAAGACCCCGGGCCTGGACGCCCGCCAGCGTGACAGGACGCTGCCACGTGTGCCGATGCGCCCGTCGGCGAGCGTGAGCAGGGACTCCAATGCCCGCTCGCGCTCGTGGCTGGCCTCCGTCGCCCGCAGTGTCCAGCCCGGGTCGCGCGGGACGATCGGCAGCGCGCCCTCGCGGCGGAGGGTCAGCTGGGCTGCGAGCACCTTCAGGAATCGTTCCGGGCCGCCGCCGAGACGGATCACCCCGGCTGGGACGCCGCCCGGCTCGGCGCCGACCGAGGCGGCGGTCGCACCCGCCGCCTGCTGGATGAGCAGCCGCGAGTCGCTGCCCGGAAGACCGCCCAGCGGCCCGAGCTCATCCCCGATCATGAGGATCTGCTCGGGCCAGATGCCGCGCCGCCAAAGGTGCGCGATCCACCAGCGGGCCGAGTCGGACTTGTCGGTGAGTCCGATCTCGACATGCTTTGCGTCGCTCGTCACACGCGCACGGGCCAGCCCTGACTCGTGCGCGGCGCGCTCGCCCAGCGTCACGGCGGCGCTCAGCCCGCCGATCCCGCCGGCACGCAGTCGCGACTCCACGGCCCCAAGCAGCGCCGCGATCTGCGCCTTTGGTGGATCCGCCCACTCGGGCTCGGGGATCAGGTCGATCTTGCGCCGGTTGAGCCTCTGCGAGACGACGGCGGCGCCGATGCCGTGCTCGGCGAGCAGCTCGACGGTGCGCGTGGCCGCGCGATCCAGCGCCTCCTCCTCCTCGCCGGTCGCGCTGCGTCGCTCGAGCAGCACAGGGCCCGACGCGCCGGCGCGGAACGCCTCCGAGCCGCGGTTCAGCAGCAGGTGCAGCTCGCCGGGGCCGTGCGGGCGGGCCCGGAGCTGCCCATCTAGGTTGTCGAGGTGCGTACCGCTCACGACCGCGACGTCCAGCCCGAGCGAGCAGGCGGCCTCGACGCCCCGGCGAACGGCGCTCGCGTCGGCCGAGCGGTCGGGCACGGCTGTCCCGTCCCAGTCGAAGATCACCGCCTCGAAGCGTCTACGCAGAGCCGCCGGCAGCGACCCGGCCCCGGCGGGCACGGCTAGAACCGCAGCAGCGCGGCGATCGAACCATGCGCGGCGAGCTTCTCGCCGAGGTGGCGCACGACGAGCACCTCGGCGGCGTTCTCGAGCGCGAGCTCGATCGCGTTCTCCACCACGTCCTCACACCGCGCCGGCTGCGCGCCGTCGAGCGGGCAGGCATGCGCGCTCGCGGCGAGGCGCCCACACACCGGGCACACGAAGCCGGGTGCCCTGAACCCCCGGGCGAGCAGAAGCGTGCCGAGGAGACCCTCGTTCAGCGCCTCGAGAATCTCGTCCAGGCCCACGGCGCCGTGTCCCGACGGCGCGAGGCCCTCCTCCAGGCTGCTCAGCGCCTCCTGCTCGCGGCGGCGCTCCTCGGCCTCGATCAGCGGCATCGCCCGCCGGTGCGCCTCGTCCGCGGTGGCGCGCTCCACGTCGATCTCAAAACACCCCGCCAGCCGCTGGCGGAGGTCCGGGTGAAGCTCGAGCTCGACCCGGTGGTGGAGCTCGGCCGGCCCCGCGAGCAGCAGGCGGTCGAACGCCCGGCGCTTGCAGCGCTCGTGGAGCAGCGTGCAGGTCCCGCGGATATGCCGGTCGGTTTCCGTCTCGACGCCGCGCTGATAGCGGGCTTGGGACCAGCCGCCCTGCTCGTGGTGGCGGTGGACATCGTCCAGCACGTGCGCGACCTCGACGATGCGCTCGCGCGTGCCGGTGAAGATGCGGCTCGTCCGATGGCTGAGAAGGAGCACGCACCAGCGTTCGGGCGATGCCAGCTCGAGCAGCGGCTCGATATACGGCCGCTCCTCCAGGGCCACCATCGCCTCGACGGGCTCGGGCAGGCTCACCACCTCGCACAGCCCCGCCGGAGCCGCGCAGAAGATCGCAAGCCCGCGAGCGGACTCTGGCGCGAGCTCCCTCTCCTCGGCGAGCAGGCCGCGCACCATCTCGATGTCCTCTCTCAGCGCCATGCGCTCCAGGTGAGAGACGTGGCCGTCGCCGCCCCAGCGTCGCTCCGCCTGCGCCAACAGCGAGTCCGCCTCCATGCGTCGCTCGCGAAGGTTCGGCATCCGCGAGGGGTCGAAGCCGAGGTACAGGCTCAGCACGCGGCTGCCGCGCGTCTCGACGCCCAGCAGGTGACCGATCGCCCGGCGGATGGACGCGACCCTGCGCGGCTGTGCGAAGCTGCTCGTCGCTCGCGCTGACATTTCCGATCTCCTATTCGAGGTTCGAACGAACGCCCGGGGCCGGTCAGGCTCGGTGGACCGGCCCCAAGCCCGGAGCTCACGCCGCGGCCGGCGTGATCTCGATCTTCTTCTTCTCGGCCTCCTTCGGCAGCGGGATCGTCACCTCGACGACGCCGTCGTGCGTCTTGGCCTTGATCTTCTTCGTCTCCACGCCGGCGGGCAGCGCCACCGAACGGGAGAACGACCCGTAGCGGCGCTCGCGGCGCAGGTAGTCCTTGTCCTTCTCCTCCTTGCGTTCCTCGTGCTCGCCCGACACGGTGAGGATGTCGTCCTCGACCTCGATCTTGACCTCCTCGGGCTTGATCCCGGGCAGGTCGGCGCGCACGACTATGTTCCCGTTGTCACGCACCACGTCGATCGCCGGGGTCCACGCGCGCTCACGGCTGTCGGCGAGCTCGCCGAACATGCGGTCGAGGCGAGTGCGCAGCTCTCCTAGCTCGGCGAACGGTTCCCAGCGGGACACTACTCCAGGCATGATGACTCCTTCGGTATGGGAAGACTGCGGTTCGGCGAACGTAGCGGCTCCGCCAGCAGCTCACATCGGGAGGGCACCGCATGCAAGATCGGGGTTAGCTACGGACGCACACGGCCTCGCCATACGCGACGCTGGCTGCGTACCACCGAACCGCCGTCGCCTGCCTCCGGCCGGCGACGGTCGCATAGCAGCACTCTCCCCATGCGGGCGCCCTCCGTCATCACACCTCTGGACAACCTCTCCCGTGTGGTGCGGGGGGCGCCACGCATCGCGATGCTCGCGCCGCCCTGGATCCCCGTGCCGCCTCGCGCTTACGGCGGCATCGAGGCGGTGGTCGCGCTGCTGTGCGAGGAGCTCGCCTCACGCGGACACGACGTGACGCTGTTCGCCGCCCCCGGGTCGCGCTCGGCGGCGAGGGTTTGCACGCCGCTCGAGCGGGCGCACCCGGACGACATCGGCTCGGCGCTGTACGAGGGCGACTACGTCGCGTCCGTCTACGACATCATCGACAGGGCGGCGATGAACGGAGAGCCGTTCGACGTCGTTCACGACCACTCCGGCTTCACCGCGCTCGCGATGGCGCACCGCGTCTCTGCGCCGGTCGTGCACACGTTGCACGGGCCGTTCGACGAGCACACGCGACCCTTCTACGAACGTCACGGCCACAAGGCGCGCCTGGTCGCCATAAGCCACTCCCAGCTCGAGCAGGCGCCGCCTGGCGTGCAGGTGGCCGACGCGGTCTCCAACCCCGTGCTGCTCGAGGACTGGCCGCTGTGCGAGCACAAGGACGACTACCTGTTGTGGATGGGACGCATGGATCCGGTCAAGGGCGCCCACCGCGCGATCGCCGCGGCCCGCCGCGCCGGACGGCGCCTCGTGCTTGCCGGTCCGGTGCAGCCGGGACAGCACGACTATTTCGCCCGTGCGATCGCGCCGCATCTCGACGGCCACCAGATCACGTTCGCCGGCGAGGTCGGGGGCGAGAGGCGCAAGGAGCTGTTCGCCCGGGCGAAGGGATTTCTGATGCCGATCCGCTGGGCCGAGCCGTTCGGCATGGTGATGGTGGAGGCGCTCGCCTGCGGCACGCCGATCGTCGCGTTCCCGGAAGGGGCGGCGAGGGAGATCGTGATCCACGGCGAGAACGGCTTCCACGTCGCCGATGAGCTGGAGATGTCCGACGCGATCGAGGGGCTCGACGCGATCGACCCCTTCCGCTGCCGCGAGAGCGTCGCCGAACGCTACGCCGTGGGAATCGTCGTCGATGGCTATGAGGCGGTCTACGACCGTGTCATACGCCGAGCGACGCCTCGCGCGCGCTTCTCCGATCGGCCCCGGCCGCTCACGGCCAGGCGATCCGGCGCCGCACAGATCCCACACGGCCGCACAGGCGCGGCGAACCTCGAGGTGCTGACGTAGCGACCGCGGTCAATCCGTGCGCGCCCTGCCGACCGGCCGCAATCTCAGTTGTGCGAGCTGGCCGGGCGAGTAGTGCCGGACCTCGAGCGTGAGGCAGTCCTCCAACGACGTCAGTGCGCTCTCGCCGCCGGCGTCGACGACGCGCAGCAGCCGCAGGCCATCGGTGAAGTAGTTGCCGGGCGCGAGCCCGGGGGAGCGCATCGCTCGAGGGATCAGCGGTCGAAGCGGGGTGGGCATGGAGCACAGTCTGCTCGTCCCGCTCGCGTGGCGCATCCGCGCGAGCAACGCTCTTCGCTGAGTGGAAACTACGTATGCGCCGGCTAGCCCGAGGGTGATTGTTCTGGCTGCGTGGCGAGCGTGACCGTGAAGGTGAGGCGTTTGGAGTCGCGCTGCACGGTGATCGTGGCTTTGGCGCCCGCGCGGGTGGCGGCGAGCGCGTCGATCAGGTCGTCGGCGTTGGTGATCGCGACGCCGTCGAAGACGACGATCACATCGCCCTTGCGCAACCCGGCCTTGGCGGCGGGTGTGCCGGACTTGACTTCTTGGATCAGCGCGCCCGGCTGGCTCGTGGTTTCGCTCGTGCTGGTCTCCACGCCGAGGTAGGCGTGGCTGACCCGTTCGCCGCGCTCGAGCTTGGTGAGCTCGGCCGTCGCCAGGTCGATCGGCACGGCGAAGCCGACGCCGGTGCTGGTCACGCTGCTGGAGCGACCGAACTGGTCGGTGCCGGTGGCGATCTGGTCGGAGATGCCGATCACTTCGCCGTGCGTGTTGAGCACCGGGCCGCCGGAGTTGCCGGGGTTCAGCGCGGCGTCGGTCTGGATCGCGTGCGCGATCGTGAACCCGTCGGGTGCTTCGATCGTGCGGTCCAGCGCGGAGACGACGCCGGTGCTGAGGCTGCGGTCGAACCCCAGCGGGTCGCCGATCACGCCGACCGGGTCGCCCACCGCCAGCGAGCGGTCGCTGCCGAGGCTCACCGGGTGCAGGTCCAGCCCCGCGGGGCTGACCCGGAGCACCGCGACGTCGGATGAGTCATCGGCGCCGAGCACCTTGGCGCCGCGCGTGACGCCGTTCTCGAACGCCACCGAGATGGAGCTCGCGCCGGCGACGACATGGGCGGCGGTGAGGATGTCGCCGCGGCCGTTGATCACCATGCCCGAGCCCAGGTCGGTCTCGCGCTCTTCCTGGGGGCCGAACGGGGTGTTCACCGTTGTGGTCGCCTGCACGGTGATGTCGACCAGGCCCGGGTCCGTGCGCGCGTAGATCGGTGCCCAGCCTTCTGTGGCTGCGGGGGAGACGTTCACCGGCTGGGTCTGCACCTCTGTCACCGTCGTGCTCTTGACCGTCGAAGAGCCGGTGTGCAGCGCTCCGGTGGCGAGTGCGAGCGCGAGCGCGAGCGCCGCGCCGATCACAGCGATCGCAAGCGTGGCGAAGGCCAGCGCCGGGCCGGCGTTCACACGGGCGCTCCGCGGGTCGCGCGTTGGCGGAGGATCGAGCGTTGGAGCGGTCACGGACAGACCCTACGTCCGCTCGCCCGGCAGCTTCATCGGGGCGGTGCCGCACCTGTATGCGGTCGATTACTGATCTGCGAATCCGGCTTTGCGCGGCGAGCGGGCCGCTGCGGCGGTGGCGCACGCCGGCCGTTTGGAAGCCTGCTCCGCGCTTACGTTCTTGTTAGCCGTCGCTCAGCCTGCCATCAGGATCTTCGTCTTCAATCCATGCCTGTAACACCGCACCCGATGTGATCCGTAGCTGGCAACACCGCGGAGGGGTAGCTCCTACTGATGGACGCGGCAGCGCTGAGGCATACGGTCCGAGCAGGCTGACGAGCCGTCGAGCAGCAGAGCCCCCGAAGGCACGGGTGGCGGGCAGAGCGAGAACAGGAAAAGAGCATGTATTTCACTTATCTGCGCCGGGAGCTGCGGCGCCGGGCCAGGCAGGCGGTCGTCGTCGCCGCTGGGCTCGCTATCGGCATCGGCCTCGTCATGATCGTCTCCTCGGCCTCGGCCGGGGTCAAGAAGGCCCAGGGACAGGTGCTGCACTCCCTCTACGGCGTCGGCACGGACATCACGGTCACCAAAACCGTCACCTTCGGCAGCGGCGGGCCGCAGCGCTTCAACTTCGGCGGCGGCAGCGGGAGCGGCTCGCGGCCGAGCGTCACCCCGGGCACGCACATCTCGCGTGACACGCTGCGCCCGGCGGCGGGCGAGTCCACGCTCCCCGCGAGCGACGTCGCGAAGGTCGCGGCTCTGCGCGGCGCCTCGGCGGCGACGGGCGGGCTGGTGCTCACCGACACGTCGTTCTCCGGCACGATCCCCAACTACTCGGAAGGCGGGAAATTCTCTCCGGGTGGGGGCGCCGCATCGGGCGCCGGCGCGTCGGGCTCTGAATCCAGTGGGGCGTCGTCTTTCTCGATCAGCTCGACCAGCGTCGACGGCGTGCAGATCTCCAGCTCCGACGTCGGTCCGCTGACCTCCTCGCAGGTGACGCAGGGCAGCTACTTCACGCCGGCGCAGAACACGGCGAAGGTGGCGATCGTGAGCTCCACCTATGCCACGCAGCATGGCGTGAAGGTCGGCTCTGACGTCACCGTCGCCGCCAACACGGTGTCGGTGATCGGCATCGCGCAGGTCCCCAGCGGCGGCGCGGAAGTGTATCTGCCGCTCGGCGCCGCGCAGAGCCTGTCCGGCCTGAAGGAAGACGTCACCACGATCTTCGTCAGCGCCTCCAGCTCCTCCGGCGTCTCCTCACTTGCTTCGCAGATCCAGAAGGCGATCCCGGGCTCGACCGTCGCGACCTCCGAATCGCTCGCCAACCAGGTGACCGGCTCGCTGCAGAGCGCCTCGAAGCTCGCGACCAGCCTCGGCAAATGGCTGTCGATCGTCGCGCTGGTGGTGGCGTTCGTGATCGCCGGCCTGTTGATGATGGCCGCGGTCTCCCGGCGCGTGCGCGAGTTCGGCACGCTCAAGGCGATCGGCTGGCGCACACGGCGCATCGTCGGCCAGGTCATGGGCGAGGGTCTCGCCCTCGGCCTCGCCGGCGGGCTGGCCGGGATCGTGCTCGGCATCGCGGGCGCCGAGATCATCTCCGCCGTCTCCCCGTCGCTGAGCGCGACAGTCGGACCGGCCTTCGCAGGCGCCGGCGCGTTCCCGACCACGTTCCGTCACGCGGGCGCCGCGGGGCGCACCGTGCTCGTGCACATGAGCGCCCCGCTGCAGGGCGGCACGATCGGCATCGCCGTCGTGCTCGCGATCGCGGGCGGTCTCGTCGCCGGAGCGTTCGGCTCCTGGCGCGCCGCCAGGCTGCACCCGGCCGCGGCGCTCAGGAGGGTCGCATGAGCGCCCAGGCAGCCAACGACGGCACACCCACGAAAACAGTCGATTCCCACACAGGCGAGAACATGAGGCAACCCACACCCAACAACATCTACGAGCTGGCCGGCGTGCGCAAGACCTTCGGCGCCGGCCCCGACAGCGTCAAGGCGCTCGACGGCGTCGACCTGGAGATCGCGCAAGGGGAGTTCCTCGCGATCCAGGGTCCCACCGGGCAGGGCAAGACCACGCTGCTATTGCTGCTCGGCGGCCTCGACCGCCCGAGCGCCGGCAGCGTCCTCTTCGACGGGCGCGATCTCGCGACGCTCGGGGAGAGCGAGCTCGTGGGTCTGCGCGCCTCGGCGTTCGGGTTCGTCTTCCAGACCTTCAACCTGATCCCCACGCTCACCGCCCAGGAGAACGTGGAAACCGCGCTCGTGCCCGCCCACACACCCGCGCGCGAGCGCGAGCAGCGCGCCAAGGCGGTCCTGGAGGAACTGGGGTTGGGCGACCGCGCCACCCACCTGCCCTCCGAGCTCTCCGGCGGCCAGCAGCAGCGCGTCGCGATCGCCAGAGCGCTCGTGAAGAACCCCAAGGTGCTGCTCGCCGACGAGCCCACCGGCAACCTCGACGAAAACATGCGCGATGAAATCGTCGCGGTGCTCGAACGGCTGTGGCACGAGCGCGGCCTCACGCTCATCGTCGTCACGCACGACAGCACCGTCGCCCGGCGCGCGCAACGCATCGCCATCATCGAGGGCGGGCGCGTGAGCGCCGGCGACCGATCGGAGATCGGCCGGCAGGCGGCGCCGGCGGACAGCCTCGAGCCTACGTTCGTCACGAGCTGAACGATTTATCTTCGGCCTACCCGGCGTTGAGCGTACGCCAACGCCGGTGTGTCAAGTTGCTGTCATGAGTTTCAACGGTGAATCACCTAAATCACGGAACGTGCTCCTCCGCGGCGCGCTGATCGCGCTGATCGCGGTGATCGCGGGCGTTCTCGCCGGGCATTTCGTGTGGAGCGCGTCGACGACGAAGCTGAGCCCGGCTTCCAGCAGTTTCGGCCGCTTCGGGTACGCCGGGCCGGGCGGCCTCGGCTCCGGCGAATCCGGCGCCGGCCGCTACGGCTCGCGCGGCGGCCTGTTCGGTCCCGGCGGCGGTTCTGATGAAACCGGCGGCGGCTCGAGTGAAAACGGCAGCGGCTCCGGTGAAGGCGGCGCCAGCTCGTCCGGCTCTACCGGCGGCGTCTCCAGCTCGATCACCTCCAAGGTGGATCCCGCGCTGGTGGACATCAACACCGACCTCGGCCTCGAGGACAGCGAGGCGGCCGGCACCGGCATGGTCGTCACCTCCACGGGCGAGGTGATCACCAACAACCACGTGATCACAGGCGCGACGAAGATCACGGCGACGGACGTCGGCAACGGCACGACCTACACGGCGCATGTGGTGGGCTACGACTACGGCCACGACATCGCGTTGCTGCAGCTGGAAGGCGCCTCCGGCCTGAAGACGGTCAGCTTCGGCAGCTCCAGCTCGCTGAAGGTCGGCCAGAGCATCGCCACGATCGGCAACGCCGGCGGCGCCGGCGGGACACCGAGCGCGGCCGGCGGACAGGTGAGTGCGCTCGGCCAGTCGATCACCGCAGGCGACGAGATCGACGGCAGCCAGGAGCGCCTCAGCGGGCTGATCCAGATCGACGGCGATCTGCAGCCCGGCGACTCCGGCGGCCCGCTCGTCGACAGCTCCGGTGAAGTGATCGGCATGGACACCGCGGCGTCGTCGACCTTCCAGTTCGAGTCCTCGGCCGACGAGGGCTTCGCGATCCCGATCGAACAGGTGCAGACGATCGCCAAGGAGATCCGCGAAGGCCAGAGCTCGAGCACGATCCACATCGGCGCCACCGGCATGCTGGGAGTGTTCGTGGAGGGCCAGAGCGGCCAAGGCGAAGGCGCGCTCGTCGAGAACGTCATCTCCGGCACGCCGGCGGCCACCAGCGGCCTCGGCGCCGAAGATGTGATCACCGCGCTCGACGGAACCGGCGTGAGCTCGCCGACCGCGCTCACCGAACTGATCCTCAAACAGCACCCCGGCGACAGCGTCGAGGTCAGCTGGCGGACGCCCTCGGGCGAACAGCAGACCGCGACGGTCACGCTCGCCGAAGGCCCGCCCGAGTGATCGGGCGCTGACGCCGGCCGGCGCCACCCGGCGATCGGGCGC
>JASHYF010000428.1 GCA_030043235.1 Solirubrobacteraceae bacterium
GAACCCGTGCGGCTCCGGTCAACGGCTGTGGCGCAACGGCGCCTACCGTGGGCCAGGCGCGATGGGGGTCACCAACGAGGCGCACGATTGGAGCTACGGACGCAAGGGCTTCCCGCTGTACTGCACGCACTGCTCGTTCATGAACGAGATCCAGCCGATCGAGTGGACCGGCCACCCGATGTATCCCTCCGACCCGCCGGATGACTACGAGCGGGATCCATGTGTCTGGTACTGGTACAAGGATCCCGTGGACATCCCGGAGCGCCACTGGAAGCGCTACGGGCTGTCGAAGCCGAACGGTTCGACGGACGCCGGTGGGCCCGCCGCCGCGCCCGAGACCGCCGCGGAGCTCTGATGCGCGTCGACGGAGGGGCCTGGCGCGGACCCGGCGAGGCTTGATGGCGGCGAGCACCACCCCGAACCGGCGGCGCGTGCTGGTGACAGGGGCGACTGGCGGCATTGGCCGCGCGATCGTCGACGCGCTCGCCGTCTGCGATTGCCGGATCGGCGCCTGCGACATCACACCCGACGTCGAGTCGGAATTCGCAGATAACGGCGCGGTCGGCGCCT
The DNA here is from genome assembly GCA_030043235.1 of Solirubrobacteraceae bacterium. Lineage (GTDB taxonomy): Bacteria > Actinomycetota > Thermoleophilia > Solirubrobacterales > Solirubrobacteraceae > Palsa-744. The sequence continues at coordinate 571 of JASHYF010000428.1, forward strand.
CCGCCACTTTCGACGTGCGCGACCGCGCCGCCGCCGAGGCCGCCGTGGTGGAGCTCGTGGCGCGCCTTGGAGGTTGTGACGCCGTGGTGGCAAATGCCGGCGTCGTCGACACGATCCATCGCGCGGAGGGCTTCCCCGAGGAGGAGTGGCGCAAGGACCTCGAAACGAACCTGTCGGGCCAGTTTCATGCGGTGCAGGCGGCGTTCTCCGCCCTGGCCGAGTCCCGCGACGGCCGAGTTGTGCTGATCTCCTCTGCGTCGGCGGAGACCGGACTCCCGGGCCAGGTTGCCTACACGGCCGCGAAGGCCGGCATCGTCGGCATGGCACGCACGCTCGCGGCGGAGTGGGCGTCACGCGGGGTGCGCTGCAACGTGGTCATGCCGGGCCTGATCGCCACGCCCAAGGTCAGGGCGTTGCCGAGCGCGATGCACGAGGCGATGAAGCGCTCGATCCCGCTCGGGCGGATCGGCGAGACCGAGGAGCTCGCGGGCGCCGTGACGTTTCTACTGTCCCCGGCGGCGGCCTACATCACCGGCACGGTCCTCCGCGTCGACGGTGGCTTCGGCCTCTCCACCGCCGGCCTGATGAGCGGCCGTTAGACGAGCAACGGCAGTCCTCCTGCTGTCGCTGTGGAACGGCCGCGGGCGCAAGGGACGGCCGCGAGCCGGCTCGTGCTTTCGAAGAGGCCGGGGACGAATGCAACAGCCGACCGGTCTCAGCGGGGTCAAACCCTCGTTCGGCACCACCCATCGAGATCCGCTCCAGAAGGGGTTCGGCGCATGTCCAATCGAGGTCGGCGGCTACAAAGCACGGATAGCCGACCAACCGCACTGCTTATCGTCCAAGGCGGCCATGTCGAGCTCGAACCGTCGAGACGCCCGCGTTCGTTCCAATGCAGGCGCGTCAGGGCCGCTGACCCGGAGGAGGCGCCTATGGCAGCGCTGCGAGCAGCCGCTGGCCGTTGGGCACGCCCCAGCCGCTGACCGCGTCGTAGCCTGGGCCCGCTTCGTATCCCCGGTTGGGCTGCGGTTCCGAGGTGTTGTTGCCTTTGGTGATGTCGGTGCAGCCTTCTTCGCCACGAGGTTTACCCGTGGTGCCGTTTTCGTAGAGCAGCGGCGCGAGGAAGGCCGGTCCGTTGGTGGGCTTGCCGTTGGCGAGCATGCGCGCGATCAGCGAGGCCCACAGCGGCGTGGCCGCGCTCGTGCCCCCGTTGGGTTCGCGTTTGCCCGCGAGCACCACGTCATAGCCTGGAGGACCGGCGAGAGCGGCGATGTCGGGGATTATGCGCCCGTCGAAGCCCTTGTCGTTGTTCAGCGATTCGACCTTCACGGTCTGCCAGGCCGGTCGCGGGAAGATCACGCTCACACCGCCTCCCGTCGCGCCTCCCCCTTGCGGTGTGCGCCGCCCCGGCGGCACACGCCAGACGACCTCGTTTCCCCCCTTGGTGAGCATCGTCCCGCCGACGCTCAGGACGAACGGGCTGCTCGCGGGGAAGTTCACGTGGCAGTCGCCGTCTCCGACCTGGTCGCCGGACCCGTCGTCGCCGGCGGCGGCACAGACGGTGATGCCGAGGTGCGCCGCCGCTTCCAGGCGCTGGTTGATTTCTTCGAGCGCGGCCCGTGACATTTCTTCGCTGTTCTCGCCGGTGGTCTCCCAGATGCCCCAGCTGATGGAGACCGCATGCACGGACGCCGGCTGCCCGGAGATGAGCTGGTTGAGCACGTCGATCCAGCCCTTCTGTTCGAAGCTGGAGAAATACACGAAGACCTCGGCCCCCTGGCAGAGGGCGGTGACGATCTCGATGTCCATCATCACCTCGCCGCTCGCGTCTTCTTCCGCTTCTCGCTGCTGCTGCGGGAGCTGCGCGATTTCCTGCTGGGTGAGCGGTTTGCCCACGATCGTCGGCTGTCGGGGTTCCACCCCGTGCTGCCCGCAGAACGTCTTCAGATCCCCTTCGGAGTACGCTCCGCCGAACTCGAGGATCGCGACCTTCTGGCCGGCGGCGTTTCCGGGCGGGAAGCTGTAGCGCCCTACGAGATCGCTCGGCGAGAGGCCCGTGGCGGGTTCGTCCGCGGGTTCTTCCTGCGCCGGTTCTTCCACGGGTTCTTCTACAGGCGCGGGTTCCTGTTCTCCGGATTCCTCCTGCGCGGGTTCTTCTTCCGGGGCTTCTTCCTGCGCGGATGCGGCGGCGGGAATGCCCACCCTGCGCGCGACCCGGCGCTGGTCGAAGCCGAACACGCCGGTGACGATCCCGTCGAGCTCCTTGGGGATCTGCAGTTCGCCCTCGCGGCCGCGGTATTCCCCCAGCTCGTCGCTTCTGTAGATCGCCATCCCGGGATGGAAGGCCTCCTCCATCTGGGCGGCGGTGCCGCTGACGCGCATGCTGCGCGTGAGCGCCGAGGTCTCTTCCACCGTCAGGCCGTAGCGCTCGAGCGTCCTCTGCGCGGTCTGGAGGTCCTCTCCGCTGGCGCCATAGCCGCTCTCGAGCTCCTCCCTGGACATCGCCGGCTCGCGCGGGTCCAGCTCTGGCAGCTCCTCGCGACCGCGCAGCGTGAGCGTGACCTCGACGCGCGAGCTGGGATCGACCTCGCCGACGCGCGTGGCGCCCTTCTTGGCCGAACGACAACTGTTCGCGAGTATGACGTGGTCGTCATCCATCTCTTCCCCCTTCGTTGTCAAGAACACGACGGCCACCCTTGCGGGCGGCTGACAGGCTATCAGAACGATCCAGAACTCGCGTTTCACCTGTGCACGCCGCTCGAGCGGTGCCACCGGCCGACGAGCGGCCGATCGCACCGGCTGCTGACACCGCTTTTACACCGCCTTCACGAAAGTCCCGCAAGCGCGCGGCTGTTCGTGCGATTCGCTACGGTGCATCGCACTGATCGTCTCGGGAAAGGTGTGCCGCGAATGGGGGGACTCTCTTCCATTGACTGCGTGGTGGTCCTCATGCTGGAGAACCGCTCGTTCGACCACATGCTCGGCTACCTGTACGCAGACAAAGGGAACGTCTCGCCGTCAGGCCAATCGTTCGCGGGACTGACGGGGAAGGAGTCGAATCCGGACGCGCACGGCGAACCGGTGGGCGTGTTCCCGATCACGCAGGGAACGCCGAACGCTTACCTGATGCCGGGCGCTGACCCGGGCGAGGGCTACATGGCGACCAACAGCCAGTTGTTCGGCAAAACCGACACGCCCGCTCCCGGCACGACGCCAACGATGGACGGTTTTGTCTCCGACTTCGCCTACACGCTCGAATGGCAGCAGCGTGAGGGCTGGTCGATCGTGCCCGGCACGACGGCGAACGACATCATGGGCTGCTTCACGCCGGAGGCGCTGCCGGTGCTGTCGGGCCTGGCGAGCGGCTTCGCCGTGTGCGACCAGTGGTTCGGCTCGGTGCCGACGGAGACGCTTCCCAATCGCGCGTTCCTGTGCACGGGCACGAGCGAGGGGCACATGGACGACAAGACGAGGACGTTCACCGCGCGCAGCATCTTCGCGGCGATGAGCGAACAGGAAGTCGACTGGGCTGTGTACGGGTACGACGAAGAGCCGCTCACGCGTCACACCTTCACCGACATAACCCACGCTGCGTCAGCTCACTTCGGCCTCTTCTCCGACTTCCTCGAAGCGGCGAAGGCCGGCAAGCTGCCCGCCTTCGCGTTGCTCGAGCCCGGCTGGAAACCGACCGGCAACAGCCAGCACCCCAACTACAACGTCGCCCGCGGCGAGCAGCTCATCCACGACACCTACTACGCACTGCGCAACGGCCCGCAGTGGCAGCAGACGCTGCTGATCGTCACCTACGACGAGCACGGCGGCTGCTACGACCACGAACCGCCCCCGTGGAAGGCGACGCCGCCGGACTCCTCCACGGGGGAGTTCGGCTTCGACTTCACCCGCTTCGGCCCGCGCGTGCCGACGGTACTCGTCTCGCCGTGGATAGAAAAGGGCACTGTGTTCCGCGCCCCGGAAGGCTCGACGCCGCTCGACCACACCTCGATCCTGAAGACGCTCGAGAAGCGCTGGGGACTACCCGCGCTGACCGCGCGCGACGCGGCCGCCGTCGAGGTTTCAGGAGCGCTCACCCGCGGATCGGCGCGTGACGACGACCCGTTGGAAGGAGTCGCCGTGCCCGTCTCCGAACAGAACCCGCCGCAGGAGGAACGGCCGTCTCATCTACAGGAGGTGCTCGCCGACCTCATCTCCCGCCAGGATCCCGCGGGCACCCGCGAGCCCGCGCTTCGCACGAGCGCGGACTACCACCGCTACAGCCAGCCGGACAGAGCCCTGAGCAGGGTCATCCTCGACCCCTCGGTCGTATTCTCGGACGAGACGCTCGAATGGATCGCCGATCCTGAGCTTCGCCCCTGGCTCGCGGTCTCACAGGCGCTGATGCAGCGCCTGAAGGCGGCCGATAATGGCGAGGCGTTCCTTCCCTACGCCGCGCCCGACCCGCAACGGATCGTAGAG
>JASHYF010000429.1 GCA_030043235.1 Solirubrobacteraceae bacterium
GCCACGTAGACCGGCAGGCTCCAGCTGCGACCGGGCGGCCGCAGGGCGCCGATCTGCTTGCCCGAGCGGTCGTAGACCCGCACGAGGCGCTGCCCTTCGGTTTCGGTCACGTAGATCCGGTTGCCGGACGGGTTGACCGCCACGCCCATCGGCTGGTCGGTCCCGTAGATGCTGGAGACGTAGTGGGGCAGCGTGGAGGAGAGGCTCGGCAGCGGGCTGCGGCCGCCGAGCATGCGGATGATGAGGAAGATGATGATGGCGAGCACCGCGAGGATCGCCCCCAGCGCGGCGAGCTTCCGCCGCCGGCGCCTGCGCGCCTCCCCGGGGAGCAGATCGGCCGCGGCGCCGGCGCCCAGCAGCGGCTCGCCGCCGAGCGGGAGGATCTCGTCAGGGGATGCCATCTCACTCGCCTCCTGTGTGGACGCCGAGCCGGGTCAGGTCGGCGCGCGCGTCGAAGTTTTCAGGATCGGCGGCGATGACCTTCTGGTACCAGCGGGCAGCGCTTGCGCGCTGCGACTGCAGCTCGGCGGCCTCTCCGAGCCCGAGCATCGCTTCGATCGCGACCGGCCCCGAGGTCAGGGCCTCCAACCGCCGCGCCGCCTCCGCCGGCCGCTTCTGGCAGAGCTCCACCATCGCGCCCGCGTATTCCGACTGGGGCCTGCGACGCTGGGCCGCGTAGACCTTCTCGAGCTGCTCGTAGGGTTCGCACCAGCCGAGCGGCACGTAGAGCACCGCCCGCTGAAACGCCTTGACCGCCGTCTCGTCGGCGCCGGTTTCGGCGGCGGCAGTCCCCAGCACGTACCAGGCGTCGGCGTCCACCGGTTCGATGGCGAGGGCCTTTCTCACCTCCACCATCGCTTCCGTCGGTTGGTGCTGTTTCTGCATCACCAGCGCCAGGCCGTAGTAGGCGGCTTCCAGCTGCGGATCGAGGCGGTGGAATTCGCTGCTCGAGGCCTCGGTGATGAACTGCACGAAAGCCTGCCTCGCCGGGAGGAGGTCTCCCGTTTCAGACAGGATTTCGGCGCGCCCGAGCAGCGCCGTGGGATAGCCGGGGTCGACCTTGAGGACCGCAGCGAACTGTTCGAGGGCGGCTTCGGACCGGTGCGCGGCTCGGTAGACCATCGCGAGCTGCAGCCGTATCCCGACGTCGTTCGGGTGGGCGCGGGCGGCCTTTTCCCCGGCCGCGACCTGTCTTTCCACGAGCGTGGGCTGCGTATGCGGCCGCTCGAGGAAGTAGACGACCGCCCCGAGGGCGACGGCCACCACGAGGACCTTGAGGCCGGTCCGGACCAAACGGTCCAGGGTCTGCTCGCTCATACCGCTCATATCGCTCATATCGCATTGTCCCAGTGTCGAGCGCACGGCTCAATCTGCCGGGAGGTAGATTTTTGGTACAGGCGAGCGGTGGCCGCGGCGTCGCGCCCTCGCGGGCGTCAGCCGCCGTCGCGGGCGTCAGCCGGTCTCGGCGCTTCGCCCGAGACCCTGGCGGACGATGTAGGCGGCGGCCTGCGTGCGGTTCTCGAGCTGGAGCTTCTCGAGGGCGTTGTGGATGTGGTTCTTCACCGTCCCCTCCGTGATGAAGAGGCCCGCGCCGATCTCCTTGTTGCTGAGACCGTCGGCAACGAGCTGCAGAACCTCCAGCTCGCGCCGCGTGAGCGCCGGCGTCTGAGGCGCCGAGGCCGGTATGACCGGCGGCGCGCTCGCGTCGCGGATCTGGCCGAGCAGCCGCTTGGCGATGGCCGGAGAGAGAGGGGATTCGTCGTGCATCACCGCCCTGACCATGGAGTAGAGCTCCGCCGGGCGGAGGTTCTTCAGCAGATACCCCTGCGCGCCGAAGCGGATCGCCTCGAAGAGATGGTCATCGGACTCGGACACCGTCAGGATGACGACCTTGGCGTTCGGCACCTGTTCCCGGATGAGGCGCGTCGCCTCGACCCCGTCCATCACCGGCATTTCGATGTCCATGATGACGACGTCGGGCTTCAGCGCGCGTGCCTTCTCGACCCCCTCCAGGCCGTTCTCGGCTTCGCCGACGACCTCGAGGCCGTCCTGCCCCTGCAGGAGCTCCGCGACCGACATGCGCAGCAGCGCTCTGTCGTCGACGAGCAGGATGCGGATTGGCCCGGTCGGCTCCCGCATCTAGATCGACGGGATCGGCGCTCGCGCGGGAACGTTGGGAAGCTCGGCCACGACGCGCGTGCCGCGCCCCGGAGCGGAGTCGGTCACCACCGTGCCACCGATCATCTCCATGCGCTCGCGCATCGAGTGCAGCCCGAACCCGCCCCGCCCCAACAGCTCTTCGGTCACGTCGAAGCCCCGGCCGTCGTCCTCGACGACGAACGTGACCGTGCCGTTGTCCTCGCTGATGCGGACGGTCGTCGTCGCCGCGCCCGAGTGCTTGCGCACGTTCGTGAGCGCCTCCTGGACGACCCTGATGATCTGGATCTCGCTGCGGGGGGGAAGCGCCAGCTCATGCTCGAGGCTCGCCTGAAGCGACGCGGCGATCCCGCACTGCTTGCTGTACTTGTCCAGGTAGGCGCGCAGGCTGTCCAGCAGGTTGCGGTCGACGCGGCTGGATTCGTGCAGATCGAGGATCGCCCCGCGGGCATCGCCGTAGCCCTCCTCGCACGCGTCCGCAAGGTCGATCAGCTCGAGCGCGATCGGCGCCGTGACGGCGTCCTCGCGCGAGGTGAGCGCGCGCAGCCGGAGATGCACTGCTCCGAGCACCTGCGCGAGGCTGTCGTGCAGCTCGCGAGCGATCCGCTCCCGCTCGGCGAGGATCGCGCCCTGCCTCTCGCTCTCGCGCATCCGAGCGCTGGCCACGGCGATCGAGGCAAAGCCGGCGAAGGTCGTCAGGAACTGCCGATCGCGCTCGTCGAAGGGGACCGCCGAGCTGCGGCCGACCCAGAGGTCGCCGAGCGCCCTGTCAGAGCTCTGCACCTGAAGCTGCACGCTCTCCTTCACCTCCGGCGATGAGCGCAGGGAGCGCACGTAGCGGAGATCGTGGAGGTCGCAGGACCCGTTGGCGCCGGGCAGGATGCAGACCCCCTCGCGCAGGGAAGCCGCCCCCGCCGGCGTTGGGCCGAGCTGGACGGATCGGGTCGTGGCGTCGTTGAGGCAGACGGCCGCGAGGTCGCTCGCCAACAGGTCGCGGGCGTGCCGGGCCACGGCGGCGAGGATATCCGCGAGAGGGTCCTGGTTCGAGATCCGAAGCAGCACGTCGTAGAAGGCGTGGCCCTCTCGCTGCCTTCGCCGCAGGTCGGTGACCACCTGGGCCGTCTCGGCCTGGGCGCGGGCGATGAAGTGAAACATGACGAACGAGAAGGCGATCACGGCGACGACAGTGATCACCGCGAGGACGATGTCAGGGCTGTAGTCGGCGGAGCCCTTCTCGACGATGGCGAGGCGGATCAGCTCGATCGCCAGGATGAAGAGCACTGGCAGCACGACGCCGATTATCCTCAGGCGACGGAGAGTCACCGGCCGAGTGCCGGGCCCGGTCTTCTGTTGCCTCATACCACCGCGTGCCATCTGGAAGGTCCACCTTCTCTCGCTCCTTCGCTCGCCGTCGACATCGGCCGCCAGGAGCCACCAACCAGCTATGCCGTTAGACACATATACATCAGAATACATATACTATAGTGGCCAGACGGCCGAAAACGCCGAAGCGGGAGGCGTTTCGTCGTTGTCCGCAAAGAGCCGCCGGTCACCCACCCGTCATCCGGCCCGAGCGAGCCGGCGGCGGCTCTCGGAGACCGGATGCCGGATCGGGGCGAGCGCCGGCCAGCGCCATACCGGCGGTGGCTCGTTGGCCACCGAGGCGCGTGGCAGCCGGCATCCCGGCGAAAAGGCAAAGCGCACATGCCACGAGCAGCGCAGTGTGCACACCCGAGGCGCTGGGACCGCCTGCGAGCGCCACACCGGCCAGGCCCGCCCCGGCGGCGGCGCCCAGCAGGCGGCCGATCGACAGCATCGCGGCGGTACGTCCATGTGATGCGAGCGGCGTCGCGTTGAGGGCAGCGCGCGAGGTTGGCACGAACAGCATTCCCAGTCCCAGGCCCACGGGGATCAGCACGGGTATCGTCGCCGGGTCTTGCAGCGACACCGCTGGGATGCCGAGCACCGCAAGACCGCCGCCCGCCGCGAGGAACCCGAGCAGTGCCGGCAGGCGCTCCCCGCGCCGATCGGCAAGCCGCCCTGCGAGCGGCGCCGCGGCGCTCACGAGCGACGCCACCAGCACGAGCACGCTCGCGGCCTCCAAGGCCGTGTAGCCGGCGATCCGCTGGAGGTACTGCTGCGCCAGGTAGAAGGAGCCGATCATGACGGCGAACGTGATCGCGGCGATGAGCGTGGCGGCGAGGACCACGCTGTCGAGGACCGCCGGCCCGCCCCTTGCAGCATCGCCGTGCCCGATCCTCGGCAGGTGATCGAAGATGGCCCAGGCGGAGACGAGCGCGAGCGGCACGAGGGCCCACCAATCTGCACGCCAGCCGAGCGTGACCGTCAGCAGCCCGCCGAGCACTGGTCCGAGCAGGGTCGAGACGCCCGCGCTGGCGCCCCAGATCCCTAGTGCGCTGCCGCGACGCTCGGGAGGGAAGCCACTCACCGCGCCCGCGAGCGCTGCGGGACTGACGAGACCGGCGCCGGCGCCCTGAATGATGCGTGTGGCCACCAGCACGCCCATGCTGGTCGCCAGCGCGCCCGCGGCTGCGCCAAGCGCAAAGACGCCGAGCCCGCACAGCGCCAGGCGGCGCGCCCCGAGGCGGTCCACCAGCGCGCCGCCTGGAAACAGCGTCAGTGCATACGCACCGAAGTACGCGCTCAGCACGATCGAGGTCGAGGCGCTGCTCACGCGAAGGCTGTGCGCGACGGAGGGCAGCGCGACTGTGATCAGCGTTCCGTCGAGCTGCAACAGCGCTGCTGCGCCGGTGCAAGCGAACAGACGCTTCCATGCTGCACGCGGAATCTCCTCACGCGCGCTGGGACCACGATCGAGCCAATCGTTTGTGCGGCTGGGCTTGTGGGTGAGGCCGGTCACGATGCCACGGTATCGAGGCCCATCGTTTGCCGAACCGTCATCGTGGGCCAAGCGCTGGACATCGGCGCGGTGGCTGCCGGTGCGGACCAGGCTGGTGGGCAACGGGCGCGGTCGAGGATATCCTGAGGCCGATGGCGTTGCCCGAGAACCGCATGCGCCGCTTTCGTGCCCCAGCCGCTCTGAGCGGGCTTGGGCGCGATACAGGGCTCTCCCGGACGCCTGGCTGAAAGAGGGACCTGATGGCTGAGGGCGCAGCTGCAGCACTCGATGAGCTCGATCGCAGGCTGCTCAACCTCATGCAGCGCCGGTTTCCCCTCGAGCCCCGTCCCTACGCTGCGGTGGCAGAAGCGGCGCAGATCACCGAGCGAGAGGCCCTGAAGCGCGCGCAGCGTCTCACGCAATGGCGAATCATCCGCCAGGTCACGCCGATCTACGACACGCGCGCGCTCGGCTACGACTCGATGCTGGTGGCTGCCAAGGTGGACCACGAGCGCACCTGCCGGGCGGCCAAGATCATCAACTCCCATCCAGGGGTCTCCCACAACTACATGCGTGACCACGAGCTGAACATGTGGTTCACGATCGCCGTGGCGCCAGACTCGGCGCTTGGCTTGGATGGCACGCTGGAGCTCCTGAAGGAGCTGACAGGGGCGATCGCGATACGGAGGCTGCCCACGCTGCGGCTGTTCAAGATACGCATGGAGCTGGAGATGGAGGGCGGCGCGGAGGCGCTCACTGGGCCGGAAGTCGTGCAGGAGCCCACCTACCCCGAGCCGGTCCCCTACGACGAGCTGGACGTGGCGGTGATCCGCGCCACGCAGGGGGAGATGCCGGTGAGCGCGGAGCCATACGCCCCTGCGGCGGCGCGGCTTTCGATGAGCACCGGCGAGCTGCTCGAGCACATGCAGGGCATGCGCGAGCGCGGGCTGCTGCGGAGGGTGGCGGCAATCCTCTCCCACCGGCGGGCGGGCTTCTCAGCCAACGGCATGGGGGTCTGGAAGGTGCCGGCGCAGCGGATCATGGAGCTGGGACCGCAAATGGCCGCCTTCCGCGGTATCTCCCACTGTTATGAGCGGCCCACCTATGAGGACTGGCCGTACTCCATTTTCACCATGGCGCACGGTCGCTCGCGGGCTGAGTGCGAGGCCGTCCTGGCGGCGATCGCAGAGCAAACGGGGATCGATGAGCGCGCCGTCCTGTACTCCACCACGGAGTTCAAGAAGATTCGCCTGCGCTACTTCACGGACGATCTGCGCTCATGGGAGCACGAGCACGCGGGCGCGTGACCGGTGTTTGGACGCCATGGGAGCGCGCCCATGTGGGCGCGTGACCGGTGTTTGGACGGAGGCGTTCTCAGTAGTACGCCGCGTTGCGAATCACATCGATGAGCGCCTACGCTCGAAGATGTGACGATTAACTTCGACCCGGCTGAGCATTCGGGGGATCCGATGCATCTGGATCCCTCAGCGCGGGCTGCGCGTACGGAGCGCGACGGCCTGCTTGCGATGCTCGACTTCGACAACGCGCCGTTCACGATCGCCTGGGAGCTCACGCGGGCATGTGCGTACGCATGCCTGCACTGCCGCGCGGAGGCACAGCCGCGCCGGGACCCACGGGAGCTCGACACGCAGGAGGCCCTGCGCCTGATCGATCGGCTCGCCGGCTTCGGAACGCACCCGATCCTGGTGCTCACCGGCGGCGATCCGCTGATGCGCCGCGACCTCTTCGAGATCGCCAGCCACGCGACCGAGCAGGGCCTGCGGGTCGCGCTCACCCCGACCGCCACCGCGCTGCCCACGCGCCGGCGGATGGCGCAGGCGCGCGAGGCGGGCATACGGCGGGTGGCGTTCAGCGTCGACGCCTGCGAGCCCGAGGTGCACGACCGCTTCCGCGGCTTCCGCGGCTCCTTTGCGCGCACGCGCACCGGCATGGCCAATGCGGACGCCGAGGGGCTGCCGCTGCAGATCAACACCACGGTGTGCGCACAGAACGCCGGCCAGCTCGAGCGTATGGCCGCGATGCTGAGCGAGTGGGGCATCGTCCAGTGGTCGGTCTTCTTCCTGGTGCCGACCGGTCGCGGCAGGAGCCTCGAGATGCTCGATGCGGCCGGCCACGAGCGCGTGCTGGGTTGGCTACACGAGCTCACGCGCACGGCGCCCTACGACATCAAGGCGACCGCGGCGCCGCAGTACCGGCGCATTGCCATGCAAAGCGGCGGCACCATGCCCGGCGCCGGGTATCACTTCGGCGACGGGCTTGCGCGGCCTGCGAAGGGAGTCAACGACGGTCGCGGATTCATGTTCATCTCCCACCGCGGCGAGGTCATGCCCTCGGGCTTTCTGCCGCTCTCGGCTGGGAGCGTGCGGGAGGAGGACCCGGTCGCGATCTACCGGCGGGCACCGCTGTTCAGCGCGCTGCGCGATCCCGCAAAGCTGAAGGGAAAGTGCGGAGACTGCGAGTTTCGCGAGGTGTGCGGCGGCAGCCGGGCGCGTGCCTATGCCGTGACCGGCGACGTGTTTGCCGAAGACCCGAGCTGCCCGTACATCCCGGCGGGCGAGGGCCCTGAAGAGAGACCTCTGACCGCCGCTCGCGGTGGGGAAGGAGCTCGGTCATGCTCAGCGTGAGCCGGCTGTTGAATGGACAGGTCGAGTCCGGAGATGCCCTGCGCTACGGGCGCTCGACTGCGCGCAGCCCAGCCCATCTCCTGCACTTCACCGCGGACAAGAAGCCGATCGTGGTGTGGAACATAAGCCGGCGTTGCAACCTGCACTGCGTGCATTGCTACTCGAGCTCGCAGAATCACGACTACCCCGGTGAGCTCAGCTTCCAGGAGGGCGAGCGGATGCTGGCCGATCTCGCGGACTTCGGCGTTCCCACCGTGCTGCTGTCCGGCGGCGAGCCGCTGATGCGCCCCGACGTGTTCGAGCTGGCCACGTGCGCGCAGGCGCTGGGGATGCGCACGGTCCTGTCCACGAACGGCACGCTCATCGACGACGCGACGGCCGAGCGCATCGCCGCCGCTGGCTTCTCCTACGTCGGCGTGAGCCTGGACGCGATCGGGCCCGCTCACGACAAGCTGCGGGGCAAGGTGGGCGCCTTCCAGGGAGCGATCGCGGGCATCCGCGCGGCGCAGGGCGCCGGCCTGCGCACCGGCATCCGCTTCACGCTCCACGGGCTCAACCGCGAGTACCTCGGACAGGTGTTCGATCTGGCGCAGGAGATCGACGTGGAGCGGCTGTGCATCTACCACCTCGCCTACGCCGGCCGCGGGGGCAAGATCAGCAAGCACGACCTCAGCCCGGCCCAGACGCGCGAGGCGGTCGAGGAGATCTTCGACAGGGTGGAAGACCTCGGTCGCGGCGACTCGCCGGTTGAGGTGTTGACCGTCGATAACCCCGTCGACAACGCCCTGCTGCTCATGCGCATCCGGCGCACCCAGCCAGCCCGCGCCGCCGACGTCGAGCGGATGCTGCGCTGGAACGGCGGCAACCAGTCCGGCATCGCGATCGCCTGCGTCGACCCAACCGGCCTGGTGCATCCCGACCAGTTCTCGTGGTCCATCAACGTGGGCGACGTGCGGCGCCAGTCCTTTGCCGAGATCTGGAACGACGAGAATCCGGCGCTTGCGCCCTACCGGCTGAGTCCCCGTCCGATCGGCGGGCGCTGCGCGGGCTGCACTTTCTTCCCGTTGTGCAACGGCGGTCTCAGGGTACGGGCCGAAAGCGCCACCGACGACCCACTTGCCCCGGACCCAGCGTGCTATCTGAGCGAGCCTGAGATCGCCGGGTCGGTGCTCACGGCGTGAGTGATCCCGAGGCTGGGTTCCCGCCTCTCAGTCACCGTTCTCGACCCAAGCCGTAATGGAGCCGTGCGGCTCCGGCCGGTAGGAACATGCTTGGCGGTGATATCAGTTTGCAGAGCCGATCTCACGGCCGTAGAGGGCGCACGTCCGGGCTGCGGCAGCGCGACTGGTCCCGGCCCGCCCGGGAATGTGGGACGGCCCGCCCAGAAATGTGGGAGAATGGGATTCGTACTCTTATAACCTGATGCTCGCGAGGATGACCAAACCGGTCGAGGACTATCCCCTTCGTCACTTGCTCGATGCCGGTCGCGCCCTGATCGGTGAGCTCGATACGGAGGCAGAGCTGCGCCGCCTGCTCGAGGCCGCGCGTGAGATAACCGGTGCTCGCTACGCAGCGCTGGGCGTGCTCAACGAGCAGCGCGCCGGGTTCGAGCGATTTCTGGTGGCCGGAATCGACGACGAGAGCCGGCGTGCGATCGGCGAGGTCCCGCAGGGAAGGGGCGTGCTCGGGCTTCTGGTCGAGGACCCTCGCCCGGTGCGACTCCGTGACATCGCCAGCCATTCACGCAGCTATGGATTTCCCACGGGGCATCCCGAGATGCACAGCCTCCTCGGCGTTCCGATCATGGTGCGGGGGCGAGCCTGGGGCAACCTCTATCTGAGTGAAAAATCTGGCGGGGAGTTCACCGAGATCGACGAGGAGGACATCACGATCCTCGCGGGTTGGGCGGCGATCGCGATCGACAACGCCGAGCAGTACGAGACCAGCGAGCGCCAGCGCCATGAACTCGAGCGGGCGCTTCGTGGCTTGCAGGCAAACCGGGACGTGGCCTTGGCCGTCGGCAGCGACGCCTCCCTCGATCACGTGCTCGAGTTGATCGCAAAGCACGGGCGGGCGCTTGTGAATGCCAGCAGCCTGCTGATCATGCTGCAGGAGGGCAGCGAGCTGGTCGTGGCCGCTGCCGCGGGCGACGCAGGCGAGGCGATGGGTGTACGCCTGGGGCTGTCCGCCTCCCCATTCGGGGAGATCCTCCAGCGCGGAGAGCCGCAGCGGATGGTTGGCGTTGCCGCACGGCTGCGCTGCGCCTCGCAGGAGCTCGGCGTGCGTGAGCCTCACGCGGCCCTGATCGTGCCCATGCTCTACCGCGGTCGAGCCGTCGGTCTGCTGGCGGCCTTCGACCACGACGCGGGGCAGGATGCCTTCAACGAGGACGACGAGGACGTCCTGCATACGTTTGCAACCAGTGCCGCCACCAGGGTGGCGCTGGTCCAGAGCGTGGAAGTCGAGCGGCTGCGCAGCGCCATGGCCGCCGCTGAGGCCGAGCGCGGCCGGTGGGCACGTGAGCTGCACGACGAGACCTTGCAGAGCCTTGGCGGCCTGCGGCTGCTGCTCTCGACAGTCATGCGGCGCTCGGGTCTCGGGGAGAGCGAGCCGGCGCTGGCCGAGGCGATCGCTGAGGTGGGGCGCGGGATCGGGAACCTGCGAGCGATCATCGCCGAGCTGCGACCGGCTGCGCTCGACCAGCTCGGCCTGAGAGCCGCGATCGAAGCGTTGCTCCAACGGCACCGCGATTCGAGCGAGCTTGCGATCGAGACCTGGCTCGAGCTTCCAGATTCCGCCGCTCGTGAGCAAGCCCACGCGCCCGAGATAGAGCTCACGGTGTATCGCCTGGTGCAGGAGGCTCTGACGAACGTCGTCAAGCACGCCGAGGCGCGCAACGTCCACGTGATGGTCTCAGAGGCAGATGGCCAGATAGTGATCGAGGTACGCGACGACGGCGTCGGCTTCGATCCAGGCGAGCAGCACTCCGGCTACGGACTGCGGGGCATGCGCGAGCGTGTCGGCATGGTCGGCGGCAGCCTGGCGATCTCGTCTGACACGCAAGGAACGCTGCTCCGAGCGGCCATCCCCGGCTCGCACAAGGGTCCGTGCAGCGTGTCGGCACGCGACCGCCACGCGGTCCCCGACCAGCGCGCGGCTCGCGCAAGTCGCCCGGTGCGACGCTCGAGACGACCGTCTATCCCCTCGTCCAAGAGGCGTTGACCAACCTCGTCGAGCATGCGCAGGCCGGGCCCGGCGCCTGAGCTCAAGGGCTGGCGGGGAGCGCTTCGACCATTCGTTCCTGCATATCGGCGATCAGAGCGCGCACCGCCTCCTCGCGGTCCTGCCTGAGCAGCTCGATGGGGTCGGGATCGCCGCCCACGATGGACTCGAAGAACAGCTTGCGATCGTGGTAGGTGGGCAGCGTGCCCTTGGCCCAGCCGCGCACCTCGTTGAGCAGCACGGCCAATCGCGCGTAGGCCTCGCCGAACTCCTCGCCGATCTCCTTCGCCATGCGCTTGGCGAGCGCCGGCGAGGCCCCGGCGGTGGAGATGGCGATGGCGAGCGGTCCGCTGCGCACGATCGCCGGCAGGATGAAGTTGCACAGTGGGGGCACGTCCACGACGTTGACCAGCATGGACCTGCGCTCGGCGTCCTCGTGGACGCGGAGGTTGAGCCCGGTATCGTCCGTGGCGGCGATCGCCAGGAAAGCGCCCTCGAGGTCCCCGGACCCGGCGTAGTCACGCTTCTGCCAACCGATCGAGCCCTCGCGGGCATACTCCTGAAGCGGCCCGACCGCGGTGGGCGCGATGAGGGTCACGCCGGCCCCGCACGCCAGCAGGCCCTCGACCTTGGCCAGCCCGATCGCGCCGCCGCCCACCACCACGCCGCGCCGGCCCTCGAGCCTCAGGCAGGCGATGTAAAGCGGGGTCTCGAGCATGTCCTCCACGCAGGACTGGTCGCAGATGCCCTTGTGCAGACGGCACACGCACCCCTTGCCGGCATAGGCCTCGGCAACCATGTCCTCAGAGGGTAGCCCGCGCGGGCGATCACGCCATGGGGCTCAGCCACAACGGCGCACGAGCACTCTCGCGGCCGTCTCCGAGTCGATTGTGCACCTCGTCTCGCCGATGCGCACGTCCATCTTCGACGCGGTGCCGGCATCGGCAAGCACGAGCGCCGTCCCCGGCACCAGCCGCAGCTCATACAGGCGCGCCAGCGCCGGGCCGTCATGCTCCACCAGGCGCGCGACGGTCGCCCGATCGCCGGGGAGGAGCGTTGTCAGGGTGCTCAGCTCGCGGCTCTCCGCGCGTGCCCGGACCGGGTCGATCGGCCAGCCGTGCGGGCAGCGCTCCGGGCCGCCGAGCGCGCTCGCGACGCGCCCGATCGCCTCATCGCCGAAGGCGCCGTCGAGCATCCTGGCCTGCTCGTAGGCCTCGGTGGGCGGATACCCGAGGAAGTCGGTGGCCAGGCGCTCGAGCAGCCGGTGGCGCCACACGGCGCGGTCGGCCGCTGCGCGACCCGTCGCCGTCAGCATCAGCTCCTTGCGCGCACTGCGCTCGATCAGGCCCGCGGCTTGAAGCCGGGCCAGCATCTGCCCGGCCGACACGCGCGACACCGAGAGCAGGTGCGACACGTGCGCCGCCAGTGCGGGGGCGTCCGCCGCCAAAGCACCGCAGCCGAGCACCGTCGAGGCGAGCGCGTCGATCGCGATCAGGTAGTCCTCGACTCCGTGCGTTCGCTTCAGTCGTGAAGCCGGGTCGGGCCGGGCTGGGCGGGGCGGTCGTCCGCGTCGCCCGCTCGTGGGCCGTTGGCGAATACGCGTGGCGATCTCGGCGGCAAGCTGCGCCACCTCCTCCTCGCCTGCGCCCTGCACGTCCACGCCCAGTTCGCGCAGGTTGAGGGTGAACCGCGGAGATGCGCCCTTTGCCTCGAGGAGTCGCGCGCTGCACGCGGACGGGCAGCCGTCGATCGCGATCACCGCACGGCCGGCACGCGCCTGGCTGACGAGGAGATCGACGTCCTCGACGGCCTCCGCGATGGCCAGCTCGGCGAGTGCGGCAGCGGTCCGCGCGGCCAGACGCGCGCCCGGACTGCCACCCCGGCAACAGCTCACGAGCGGAGGCTCGGCGAACGTCGTCGGCCTACCCGCACGCTCGGCGGCGGCGGGTGGCGGTGAATGCCCAGATCCAGACCGTGGCGCCATGTTAGGGCTACCTAACCTAATATGTTAGGGCACCCTAATTCTATCCGGCTCAGCTGGAGGCGCTCGATGCAATCGGCTCTGACCATCTCGATCTCAGAGACCTTCCAAGCGAGCCGGCGCGCGCCCGGCGTGCTCGGCCGGAGAAGGTAGCAGCGTGTCCGCAGCCCTCCCCGACCCGGCAGGTGCCTACCCGGCCGAGGCCGGGTGGACGGATCGAGCCGGCATACCCGCGATCGCAGAGGAGGGGCCTCGCGGCGCTGCACGCGCCGGCCGCCGGCGCTGGTGGCTCGTGCTGCTGGCCGTGTGGGGGCCGGGGCTGGTCGTGATGCTTGCCGACACGGATGCCGGGAGCCTCGTGACCGCCTCCCAGTCCGGCGCGCGCTGGGGCTATGCGATGGTGCTTCCCGAGCTCGTGCTGATACCGATCCTCTACGTCGTCCAGGAGATGACCGTGCGGCTCGGCGTCCTCACCGGCAAGGGCCACGGCGCGCTCATCCGGGAGCACTTCGGGCGCGGGTGGGCGTTCCTGTCGGCAGGCACCCTGTTCCTGTCGGCCACGGGCGCGCTCGTCACCGAGTTCGCGGGCATAGCCGGGGTGGGCGAGATGTTCGGCCTCGCCCGTTGGGTGACGATTCCGATTGCGACGACAACGCTGATCGCAGTCGCCACCATCGGGCGCTACCGCCGCGTCGAGCGGATCGGCATCTTCTTTGGGCTCGGCGAGCTCGCCCTCCTGCCGGCGCTCGTCCTGGCCCATCCACACGTGCCGGCGATGCTTCACGGACTGACATCCGTACCGTTGGGCCACGGGTCGTACATGCTGCTGGTGGCCGCCAACGTCGGCGCGGTGATCATGCCCTGGATGATCTTCTACCAGCAGGGCGCGGTCATCGACAAGGGCCTGACCCGGCGGGCGATCCGCGCCGAGCGGCAGGACACCGCGGTCGGGGCGATCCTCACCCAGGTCGTGATGATCGCGATGGTCGTGCTCGTGGCGGCGGCCGTCGAGCGGGGCGCACATCCTCTCAATCTCGAAACCGTCGGTCAGATCGCGGCGTCGCTGGGCCCCGTGCTCGGAGCGGCGACTCCGCGAGTTCTCATCGGCCTGGCGGTGCTCGGGGCCGCCCTGGTCGCTGCCCTGGTGGCCTCGCTCGCCGCCTCCTGGGGGCTCTCGGAGGTCCTCGGCTGGCCCCACACGCTCAACCGCCGACCCGACCGGCAAACGGCGAAGTTCTACGTCACGTATGCCCTCGCCCACGTGCTCGGCGCCGTGCTCGTGCTGGCGAGCATCAACCTGATCGGCCTGATCATCGACGTGGAGGTCATGAACGCGCTGCTGCTGCCGATCGTGCTCGGCTTCCTGTTGGCGCTCGAGGCGAGGACGCTCGCCTCCCACCAGCGCATGCGTGGAGGGCGTCGCGTGCTCGTCACCGTGCTGTGCATGGCGGTCATGGGCTTCGGGCTGTACATGATTCCGGCGCTGCTCGCCTGAGACCGGCGAGGGTTCGTGCTCCCTCGCGCTCACGGTTTGGGAGACGGCCTTGCGGGCCGGAGGCGTTCGCGGTCGTCAGGCGCTCAACGAGGGCTCGACGGTGAGCTCGCTGACCGGCACGGCGAACCTTTTGCGCGCGAGGCTCGCGAGCTTCGGATCGAGTCCGCCCGAGGTGTGCCCGCCACGAGTCGAGATGATGATCTGGTCGGGCACGAACGTTGCGACAGCGTCTTCGATCGCCTCGAGGGGGTCGGCATCGGAAATCCTGCCCGCCGCGCCGAGGTGGCTCGGAATCCGGTCCAGCGCTTCCGTCAAGCGGGCGCGTGCCTCCTCCAGCGCGTGGTCGATGTCGCCGGTCAAGCGCGCACCGGCAGAGACGATCGCCGGTGCGAGCATGAACACGCGGGCCTTGTGCGCGGACGCCAAGGTCTCGACTTCACGGATGAACGCCTCCTCGTTCAGCGTGTCGTTGGCGACGAGCAGGATGCGGCGCTCGTCTGCTGGCCCGGCGTGAGCGGGAGCGCTCTTGAGCTCCAGCTCGAGGGTGCGCCGTTTGACCATCTGCATCCGCACCCTGCGTAGAGCCAGCCCGCTCACGACGACAGCGATCACTGCGAGTGTGAGCCATGTCGGACCGAGCGCGGCCGCGAGCGCGATCGCAAGCACAACCACGGTCACGAGCAGGAGAAAGTTGAAAGCCTCCGGCTCGCTGTGAAAGGGGCTACGCACGGCTGGAGAGCTCCTCGGTCTGGTCGCCGAGCAGCTGTTGCACGGCGGCCACAATCTCCTCGGGAGTCGCTGGCGCCCGCAGCGTGTAACAGCCATCGGGGAGCATCTCGCGGCCGTCGAGGAGCTGGCGCAAGTCCGGGTCTGTCACCGGGGCAGCAACGATCAGGAGGGGTACGTCGGGACAGCGAGTCCGGAGCGCTTCCATGACTTCTCGGCCCACCTCGCGTTCAAAGCCCAGGCAGGAGACGACGAGATCGGCATCGTGTGCGGTTGCGCACCCATCGATCCCGCACAGTGGGCACTGCCCGGGCTCCTGCGGGCCGGAACAGACAGCGACCGCGTAGCCGGCGAAACGCAAGCCGGAGGCGATCGCAAGGCCCGCGGCCTCATCCGGGTGCTCCACCAGCACGCGCGGCCGACTCCAGCGCCACGGCTGCGGCCGGATGTCGAGCGCTGGTGCTGGCGGCGCGCTGCCCGCGCCGGTCGTCTCTGGGCCCGCCTGCGTTGTTGCCTGCGGCGAGCTCGGTGTGTCACGTGCGGTGAGTGGTCGCTCCATGCTCGTCACTGTCGCCTGGCGGCTCCCGGCTGCCATCGGTAGAAACACCTGAGCCACTCACGTAGAAGTCCTCAGTTCCGCGTGTTCACCGCCGTGGCAGCGCTTCCACTTGCGGCCGCTCCCGCACGGGCAGTGCTCGTTGCGGCCACGCCGTCGATCCTCCGCCGCGTAACGTCCAACGATCTCCGCGGGCGCTTTGCCGCTGTGCAGCAGGTCGACCATGGTCTGCATGGGCCGTTCGATGTGGCGGAAGAACGTCCGGTAGCCAGCACACAGGAAGTTGAGCCCAGGCTCGCCGTCCGGGGTCGAGACGAAGCGGTCCTTCGGACAGCCGCCGTGACACGCGAAGCGCACATCGCAGTCCAGGCAGTAGCGCGGGAGGGCGTCGCGCTTGTCCCGGCCGAAGCGCTGCTGCCTGGCGGAGCCCACCATTTCGGCGAGCGTGCGCTCGCGCATGTTGCCCAGCAGGAACTCGGGCTGCACGAAATGATCGCACGAGAACAGGTCGCCCGTGTGGCCGAGGGCGAGCCCGCGGCCGCAAGTCTCAGAGTGCACGCAATGGTCAGGGGAAACGCCCGCCCAATTGGCGAGCGCGACGTCGAAGGTTCGTACGAAGACCTCGCCGACGTCCCGGCGCACCCACTCCTCGAAGACGTCGATCAGAAAGCGCCCGTACTGCTCGCCGCTCACCGAGCGAGCGGTGACGACGTTGCCCTCCTGCTTGTAGAGGGGGCGGTCGCGCCACGAGGACCACGGCACCGAGCCGTCCTCGAGCGCGCCCGCCACCCGCTCCACGATCGGAATCAACTGCACGAAGCGCGCATCGCAATCGTCCCTCAGAAAGCGGTAGATCTCACGTCCGCGGGCGGCGTTGGCATCGTGGACCGTGGTCAGCGCATTCCACTCCACGCCGGCGTCACGCAGGTGGCCGAGGCCGCGCATGACCTTCTCGAAGCTGCCGCGACCGCCCCTGGTGACACGGTAGGTGTCGTGGACGTCGCGCGGCCCATCGATCGACACGCCCACGAGAAACGCGTGCTCCTTGAAGAACGCCGCCCACTCCTCGTCGATGAGCGTGCCATTGGTCTGGATCGTGTAGACGACGCGCTGGCCCGTCCGTTGGTGCCTCTTTGCGATCTCGACGGAGCGGCGGAAGAAGTCGAGGCCCATGAGCGTCGGCTCGCCGCCCTGCCAGGCGATCAGCACCTCCGGCAGGCCCGCATGCGCCTCGAACAGCTGCCGTAGGTACTCCTGCAGCACCTCGTCGGTCATGCGGAAGCGGCCGCCCGGATAGAGCATGTCCTTCGAGAGGAAAAAACAGTAAGCGCAGTCCAGGTTGCACGCCGCGCCTGTCGGCTTGGCCAGCAGGTGGAACGGCGACGGCGTCGCATCCCGTCGCACGACGTCACCGAGCAGGCCCCGGTCGGGCTCGGAGCGCGCAATCCTTCCGCCGAGCTTCCCCCGGAACTCTGAACCCGGGCTCGAGAGCACGCCGCGGCCGGGCTGGTCGGACATGTGAGGACCTCCTTGGACGCAGGGGCGCGTTAGCGGTCGCTGGACGATCATCGCACAGCCGCGTGCGGCCGGCCAGACCTAGACTGAAATGGCGGTGGAGAGCCGGGCGGATAGACAGCTGAGCGAGATCGCGGGCGCGTTTCTCGGCGAAGTCGAGGGGCTTGCGCAGGAGATGTTCGCCGATATCCAGGCTCATGCCGCGGAGTGGGAGCAGACCGACGTGCCTGAGCTCCGCGACACCCTCTATGCCTCGTGCCTTGCCAACATCCGCGCAGGCTTGGAGCGGATCTCGCGCGACCGGACCGTGCCCACCGAGCTCCCTCCCGATGCGCGCCAGCTGGCACTGCTGAGCGCCCGTCTCGATGTCCCTCTGGCGGCGCTGCTCCGCTCGTATCGCATCGGGCATGCTCTGATGTCGAGACGCTGGTACCGCGCCGTCGAGGCGGCTCCGCTCTCGGCCGAGGATCGCGTCGTCGTGCTGGACGCCGCCTTCGGCTACCTGTTCGAGTACGTCGACCGAGTGTCGAGCTTCGTGACCGACGTCTACACCTCCGAGCGCGACGATCGTCTTCGCTCACGCGAGCAGCGCCGCCTTCAGCTCGTGCGCTCCATCCTGGAGGGCGTCGACCCGAACTACGCCGACAGCTTCCAGGTGCTCGACTATGACCTGAGACTCCAGCACCTGGCGTGTGTCGTCGTGGGAAACCACCACGAGCGGGCGGTGAGCGCGCTCGCCTCAGCCCTGGGGGCGCCGCATCGACTGACCGTCTCGATCACCGACGACGTGGCCTGGGGGTGGCTTGGTCGCACACGTCCGTTCGAGGCTCTCTCCGGGTTCGAGCCGCAACCCGGAACGGCGATCGTGCTCGGCGACCCCGCTGGACACCTCGACGGGTTCCGCCGGTCGCATCTGCAGGCACGCGATGCTCACCGTGTCGGCAGCGCAAGCGGGAAAGCGGTCACGCGCTACGGAGAGGTGGCGCTCGAGGCGCTCGTGACCGAGGACCTCGGACGAGTGCGCGACTTCGTCCTGCGCGAACTGCACGGACTGGACGGCAGCGACTCCCGATCGGTGACCCTGCGCGAAACCCTGCAGGCGTACTTCGCCGCCGAGCAGCAGGCCTCGGCGGCCGCTGCGAGGCTGGGCGTGCACGAGCACACGGTCGCCTACCGGCTGCGGACCATCGAGGAGCGTCTCGGACAGCCCGTGACGGCTCGGCGCGCGGAGCTGGAGACGGCATTGCGGATGCGGTTTGTGCTCGAGGCACAAAGCGATCGCACGAATTGATTCGAAGCTCCCATTGCCCCAGCTCGCCGGAGCGCCTACATTTGCCGGAAGGCAGCGCGGCGAGGATGTGGGATGTCTGAGAATGGCGCACGAATCCCTCGTGTGCTCGCGATCGACGCGGGCGGCACGATGACGGACACCTTCGTCGTCGACGAGCACGGCTCGTTCGTGGTCGGCAAGGCGCAGACCACGCCCGAGGACGAGTCGATCGGGTTCATCGCATCCGCCCGCGATGCGCTGGAGCAGTGGGGCTCGACGCCGGAGGAGGGCTTCCCGTCGATCGTCTCGGGCATCTACTCCGGAACGGCGATGATCAACCGGCTGCTCCAGCGTCAGGGGCTGAGGATCGGCTGCATCGTCAACGCCGGCCACGAGGACTGCCTGCGGCTCGAGCGCGGCATCCAGACATACCTCGGCTCCTCCTACTCCGACCGTCTGCACGTGGCCACCCATCACCACAACGAGCCGCTCGTGCCCCGCTCGCGGATGAAGGGGGTGCGGGGCCGCATCGACGTCTTCGGCGACGAGGTGCTGCCGCTTCGCGAGCAGGACGTGCGCGAGGGGGCGGCCGCGCTGCTCGACGACGGCGTGCAGGGCATCGTCGTCTCCCTGCTCTTCTCCTACCGCAACGCCGCCCACGAGCAGCGCGTCGCGGAGATCATCGCCGAGGAGAAGGCCGCTCGCGGCCTCGACGGGTCGGTTCCCGTGTTCCTCTCCTCCGAGCTCTACCCGATGCGGCGCGACCTCCCGCGGCTGAACTCCACCGTGATAGAGGCCTACGCGGCGGAGCCCTCCCGGACCACCCTGAAGGCGGTCCGGGACGTGACCAAGCGCAACGGCGCCCCCTTCGAGCTGCGGGTGATGGCAGCGCACGGAGGCACGGTCTCGATCGAGACCAACGTCCTCGGGCGAACGCTGGTGTCCGGCCCGATCGGCGGGGTGGTGGGCGGGCAGGCGCTCGCCAGCGGGATGGGGCTGCGCAACGTGCTGTGCACCGACATCGGGGGGACCTCCTTCGACGTCGCCCTGATCACCGACGGGCGCTTCGAGATCACCCAGACTCCGGACATCGCCCGGTTCGTTCTGAACCTCCCGCTCGTCCGCATCGACTCCATCGGAGCGGGCACGGGGTCCTTCGTGCGCGTGAACCCGAACTCCAACCGACCGGAGCTCGGGCCGGACTCGGCGGGATCGCGCATCGGGGTGTCCTGGGCGACGGGGGGCACGGAGATCGTGTCGGTCACCGACCTGAACCTCGTGCTCGGGCGGCTGAACCCCGACTACTTCCTCGGGGGCGAGATCGAGCTGGACGTCGAGCTCGCGCGTGCGGCGATCGAGCGCCAGCTCGCGCGACCGCTCGGACTGTCGGTCGAGGCGGCCTCCGCCGGCGTGATCGAGCTGTTCGAGCAGACGCTCAAGAACGAGGCCGTCGGGCGGATCCTCGGCAAGGGCTACGCTCCCGCCGACTACACGCTGCTCTGCTACGGCGGCGGCGGCCCGCTGCACGTGGCCGGCTACACCGAGGGAGTCACCTACCGCGAGGTCCTCGTGCCCGCATGGGCCGCGGGCTTCTCCGCGTTCGGGTGCGCGTGCGCGGACTTCGAGTACCGCAGCGACCAGACCGTCGACCTGCCGCTGCTGCCGTCCTTCGGCGAGGACGAACGGGCGGGCATCGGGATGATGGTCACGGGCGCGTGGCACGGCCTGCAGGACCGGGTGGCCCGGGAGTTCTCCAAGTCGGGGATCGAGCGCGACGCGATCACCTTCACCCACACGGTGAGGATGCAGTACTACGGGCAGCTCAACGACATCGAGTTCGTCTCTCCCCACGCGGCGCTCGCGGACGCCTCGCAGGTGGATGACCTGATCGCGGCCTTCGAGGACGCCTACGCGAAGGTGTACGCCTCCTCGGCCCGCTCTCCGGAGGTCGGCTACCTGGTGACCCACGTGGTGGTCCACGGACGGACCGGCGTCGAGAAGCCGGCGCTGCCCCGGTCGCCCGAGCAGGCCGGCTCACCGCCGCTGAAGGCCAGGCGCCCGGTCCACTGGGGTCCCGCCAGCGAGGGCGAGTTCGTCGAGACCGAGATCTTCCAGCTCGAGGAGATCGCCGCCGGACACTCGCTCGAGGGGCCGGCGATCGTGGAGCACGCGGCGACCACGTTCGCGATACCGCCGGGGCGCAGCGCCCGCCTCGATGAGCATCACATCTTCCACCTGACCCACACAGAGGAGGGCTAGAGATGGCGATCATCGACTCCACGCGCGCGCTTGCCCCCGAGCGCCCGGGCATCGGCTGGGAGGGCAAGAGCCTGCTGGAGATGCTCGAGGAGTCCGAGCGGCTGTTCGCCGAGACGGGACGCTACGGCGGCCTGCACGAGCTCGAGCTGATGCGCTCTGACCCGATCGGCTACGAGAAGCTGTTCTCCCGGCTGCGGGGAGGACTGGTGTCGGCCCGCTCCACTGCGCTGAACATCTCGGCCTCCCCGATCGTGCGCGAGCTCGGCGAGCTGTGCTTCGCCCTCTACACCCCCGAGGGGGACTCGCTCGCGCTGTCCACCGGAATCATCGTGCACGTCCACACGATGTCCGACGCGATCAAGTGGATGGTCAGGCACCGCTACGAGGAGAACCCCGGCATCCGGCCCGGCGACATCTTCGCCAACAACGACCCGGCGATCGGCGACGTTCACAACGCCGACGTGCAGACGTTCGTGCCGATCTTCTGGGAGGGCGAGCTGATCGCCTGGGCTGGCGGGGTCACGCACGTGCTGGACATCGGCGCGAGCACGCCGGGTGGAGTGCCCGTGGGGCCGACCATGCGCTACGAGGACGGCATCGACCTGCCGTGCATGAAGATCGGCGAACACGACGAGCTCGCCACGTGGCACCTCGAGCGCTGCCGCAAGCGCACACGCGCCTCGACCTACTACCTGCTCGACGAGCGCACCAGGCTCGCCGGCTGCCACATGATCCGCGACGCCGTCGAGCGCGTCCTGATCGAGGAGGGCGTCGATCGCTTCAAGCGCTTCAGCCGTGAGGTGATCGAGGAGGGCCGGCGCTCGTTCAAGTCGCGCATGCGCGAGATGACGGTGCCAGGCCGCTACCGCTCTCCAGCCTTCTCGGACTCGAAACTCGCCGACAAGGAGCGCCTGCCGATGCGCGCCCGGCGCGACACCGTCATGCACTCCCCCTTCGAAGTGAGGATCGGCGGGGACGGCACGTACGAGCTCGACTACGACGGCACCTCCGCCTGGGGCTGGCACTCCTCCAACTGCACCCCCTCGGGGATGCAGGGGGCGATCTGGGTGATGTTCACGCAGACGCTGATCTGCAACGACAAGGTCAACGACGGCGCGTACTTCGCGATCAAGACCAACTTCCCGGAGGGGACGATCGCCAACCTCGGGGACGCCGAGGGCTCCACCGCGATCGCCTGGGCGTTCCTGCAGCCCTCGTTCACGGGCTTCCCGCGCACGATCTCCCGGGCGCTGCAGGCGCGGGGGTTCATCGAGGAGGTGATCTCCGCCTACTCGCTGTCGGGGAACGTCCAGCAGGGAGGGGGGATCGACCAGTACGGGAGCTCCTCGGCGATCATGAACTTCGAGATCTCCGCTCAGGGCATGGGCGCCAAGTACGTGCTCGACGGCACCGACTACTGCGCCGCGATGTTCAACCCCGAGGGCGACATGGGAGATGTCGAGATGTGGGAGCTGATCTCCCCGTTCGTCTACCTCTCCCGGCGGGTGAAGGCGTCATCGGGAGGCCCGGGCCGCCATCGCGGGGGCTCGAGCTTCGAGTCGCTGTTCATGGTCAACAAGACCCCGTTCTGGGAGCTTCAGAACATCGGCACCGGCCACGTGCTCTCCTCGGCGGGGCTCTTCGGCGGCTACCCCGGCCCGACCGCCTACATCCACAACATCCACGGCGCCGACCTCACCGAGCGCGCCCGCCGCGGCGAGGCCTACCCGGTCGCCGACGGCGACTTCGAGCACCCCGCGCTCATGGAGATCCAGGGCAGCGCCCGCGAATACAAGAACGACGGCCAGACGCTGCTCTCGCCGTTCGCCAACGGGGACCTCTACCTGAGCGTGATGAAGGGCGGTGCCGGTCTCGGCGATCCGCTGCTGCGGCCCGTCGAGGCGGTGCGGCGCGACGTCGAGGAGGGCCACCTGCTGCCGCGCTTCGCGGAGTCGGTGTACGGGATCTCCGACCGCGACGCCTTCCGGCGCAAGCGTCTGCAGCGGGCGGTGCCGGTGCGCGAGTGGGTGGCCGCCGAGCGCGAGCGGATCCTCGCCCAGGGGTTCGCCGAGCCGGTGAAGGTCATGTACGCCGAATCGATGCGCCTGTCCCCTCGCTGGGCCGCGGAGTACCGCGGCTTCTGGGATCTGCCAGAGGACTTCGAGTACGAGGTGGCCACGCCAACTGTGGCCGCACAGCGCTCGCAGCCCGGCAGGCTGCACCCCGACGAGGCCGCCGACGCATTCCTGGCCCAGTCGGACCCCCACGGCGCGCACGAGGGCGTGCCGGCAGCGACCGGCGGGCGGCTCGACACCGAGACGCTGGCGGCGCTGCTCGGGGAGAAGCTCACGCGGCGGGAGGTCAAGGACATCCAGTCCGGCTACAAGGACTCCGATCGCTTCGAGAAATGGGTCGCGGTGCTCCAGGCGCGCGTGCCCTACGAGGACCCGATCGTGCTCCCGGCCGGCGAAGGCCTGAACATCGTCCGCCGCCGCACCGACGGAGAGCTCGTCTACCGCTGCGACTGCGGGCACGACTTCTGCCCACACAGCCGCAACTGGAAGATGGACGCCGTCGTGAACGTCCGCGCGAGCGAGGAGTCGATGCTCGAGGTCTATCCGAAGATGGGCGGTCCCGATCCGCGTCTGCAGGAGATCCGGGAGTACTTCTGCCCCTCGTGCGCGCGCCAGCTCGAGGTCGAGGCGCTCCCCCCGGGCTACCCCGTCGTCCACGAGTTCCTGCCGGACGTCGAGGGCTTCTACCGAGGCTGGCTGGGTCGCGAGCTCCCCGACT
>JASHYF010000430.1 GCA_030043235.1 Solirubrobacteraceae bacterium
TCGCCGCGCCCCACGCGCTTGCGCGGGCGGCGGCTTCCGGGCGCGGGCGCGAGGCTGTGCAGCCCGATGCGTCGGGGGGGAGCTTGCGCGCCGGGGCGCGCGCTCGCAGGAGTTGGGTCCTCGCGTGGCGTGGCGGCGCTCACTTTTCCTCCTCGGTGACCTCGACGAGGTGACGAATCGCGTGCAGCATCCCGCGCGCCTGCTCGCTGTCGTTGACCTCGACGGTGTGGCCGATGCGGCGCAGGCCGAGCGAGCGCAGCGTGTCGCGCTGTTTGTCGTTGGCGCCGTTGCTGGAGCGCCGCTGGGTGACGTTGAGCACGCCCATCACGCGGGCGTCTCCTCGGCGCCGGTGGCGTCGGCTGCCGGAGGCTCGGGGCTCACGGTGACTGTCTCTGGCTCGCCCTGGGAGGCCGAACCGCCGTTGGGCGCGGGGGCTCCGGTAGCGCTCACGCCGGGCGCGGCGCCCTCGCGGGCGGCTTCGCCATCTCCTGCCGCTTCGCCCTCGCCGGCCGCTTCGCCCTCGCCGGCCGCTCCGCCGTCGCCTGCCGCTCCGTTGGCCGCCTCGCCGCCGAGGCCGAGCACCTGGCTGATGGACAGGCCGCGCAGGCTGCCGACCTCGTCGGGGGTGCGCAGCCCGCGCAGCCCGGCGACGGTGGCCTTGACGAGGTTGATGGGGTTTTGCGTGCCGAGGCTCTTGGAGAGGATGTCGTGGATGCCGGCGAGCTCGAGCACGGCGCGCACGCTGCCGCCGGCGATCACGCCGGTGCCGGGCGAGGCGGGCTTGAGCAGCACGCGCCCGGAGCCGAACACGCCGGTGGTCTGGTGGGTGATGGTGCTGCCGTGCTTGGGCACGCGGAAGAGGTCCTTCTTGGCGCGCTCGACGCCCTTCTGGATGGCGAGCGGCACCTCGTTGGCCTTGCCGTAGCCGACGCCGACGACTTCACGTTCGTCGCCGACGACGACGAGCGCGGTGAAGGAGAAGCGACGACCGCCCTTGACGACCTTGGCGACACGATTGATCTCGACCACGCGCTCCTGCAGGTCCAGGCCGGCGGAGTTGACTGAGCGGTCTACGGATATGGACATTTAAGGAGGAGAGGAGGGTAGCGGGCTGGGACGCCTAGACGGTGATTCCGGCCTCGCGAATGGCTTCGGCGAACGCGCGGACGTGGCCGTGGTACTGATAGCCGCCACGATCGAACACCGCCTCGGAGATGCCCGCCGCCTTGGCGCGCTCGGCGAGCAGCTGGGCGGCGCGCTTGGAGCACTCGGCTTTCGTGAGCGAGCGCAGCTCCGGCTCGAACCAGTTGACGGCGGCGAGCGTGCGCGCGGAGAGGTCGTCGACGAGCTGCGCGGAGATCCCGCGGTTGGAGCGAAACACGGAGATGCGCGGGCGCGTGGGCGTGCCTGAGATCTTGGCGCGCACCCTGCGACGCCGTTTGAGCCTGCGCGTCTCCTTGGTGAGCACGGTCATGCGCGCTTGCCCACCTTGCGGGGCACGTACTCGCCCTCGTAGCG
Source organism: Solirubrobacteraceae bacterium (assembly GCA_030043235.1). Classification (GTDB taxonomy): domain Bacteria; phylum Actinomycetota; class Thermoleophilia; order Solirubrobacterales; family Solirubrobacteraceae; genus Palsa-744. Next base: position 1,519 of record JASHYF010000430.1, read on the forward strand.
AATGCCCTTGCCCTTGTACGGCTCGGGTGGGCGCTGCTTGCGGATGATGGCGGCGGTCTCGCCGACGAGCTGCTTGGAGATGCCTTTGACGACCACGCGCGTGGGCTGCGGCACTTCGAACTCGATGCCGTCGGGCGCGGGGATGGGAATGGGGTGGGAGTAGCCGACGGCGAGCTCGAGGTTCTTGCCCTTCAGCTGCGCGCGGTAGCCGACGCCCTGGATCTCCAGGCGCTTCTCGTAGCCGCCGGTGACGCCCTGCACCATGTTGGCGACGAGCGTGCGCGTGAGACCGTGCAGCGCGCGATGCTCGCCCCGGTCGGTGGGCCGCGTGACCAGCAGCTGACCGTCCTCCTGGGTGACCTGGATGTCGCGGTGGATGCGCTCGGAGAGCTCGCCTTTGGGCCCTTTCACGCTGACGGACTCCGGCTCGATGGACACGGTGACACCGGCGGGCACTGCGATGGGCTGTCTGCCGATCCTGGACATCGTCGATCGCTCGCCTACCAGACCTGCGCGAGCACCTCGCCGCCGATGCCCGCGGCGCGCGCGTCGTGACCGGTCATGACGCCGCGCGAGGTGGACACGATCGCCGTGCCCATCCCGCCGAGCACCTTGGGCATGTGCTTGGCATCGACGTACGTGCGCTGCCCGGGGCGCGAGATGCGCCGCAGCCCGGAGATCGCGGAGCGCCGGTCCTCGGTGTACTTGAGGCGAATTTGGATGAGCTCGCCGGCTTTGCCGGCGGGCGCGGGGATGAGCGACCACGACTCTATGTAGCCCTGCTCGTCGAGGATCCTCGCGAGCTCGCCCTTGAGCCTGGACGCGGGCACCTCCACGGTCTCGTGCGCAGCGTGGATGGCGTTGCGCACGCGCGTGAGAAAGTCGGCTATGGGGTCCGTCATCGACATGTGGTTCGGCGGTCTCCACCGGCGCCTGCGGTTCGGCGGTCTCCACCGGCGCCTGCGGTTCGGCGGTCCCCACCGGCGCCTGCGGTTCGGCGGTCTCCGCTGATGCCTGCGGTTCGGCGGTCTCCACCGGCGCCTGCGGTTCGGCGGTCTGTGTTGGTGCTCTGGTTCATTCCTCTTGCAAACTGCGTATTGCGATCGTTATACAGACTTTCTCATCGAAGACATTCTCGACCACGATCGGCCTCACCAGGACGACTTCGTCATCCCCGGGATCTGGCCGTTGTGGGCGAGTTCGCGCAGACAGATACGGCACACGCCGAACTTGCGATACACCGCGCGCGGCCGGCCACAGCGGGTGCAGCGAGTATATGCACGCGTTTTGAACTTTGGGGGGCGCGCCTGCTTGACGCGCTGCGAGGTCTTGGCCATCAGCTGGTGCTCTCCTGGTCGGTCGTGTGAATGTCATCGGCGCCAGCCGCATCGCCTTGCCCGGAATCGCCAGCCGCCTCGAGCTCAGGCTCAGCGGGCGCGGCAGCCTCGGGCTCCGGGGCGGCCTCCGGCTCGGCGGGCTCCGCGGCCGCCTCCGGCTCCGCGACAACGTCCGGCTCCGCGGCCGCCTCCGGCTCCTCGACAACGTCCGGCTCCGCGACAACCTCCGGCTCCGCG
>JASHYF010000431.1 GCA_030043235.1 Solirubrobacteraceae bacterium
CACGCCCGCTGCCGGCACGCGCGCCGCCGGCGGCGATGAGATGCGCGCCGCCAAGCCGACCGGCTCCGCCGCCGGCTCCGAAGGCTAGAGCCCGCCCGGCGGCGTCAGCCTGGCGCCATGCTCTCGCGCGGCGAGGCGACGCTCATCCGCACATCCCACCGCGGGCGCTCCGTGGGCACTACTGAACGCCGGGGAGGGCGATCACCGATGAGGCGCGCGCCCGTGCGTGCGACCGTTGGCAGGAGATGCCAGGTCGCAGCTTTCGCATAGCGCGCATCGCCGGGATCCCCGTCGGCGTGAGCCCGTGGTGGATCGTGATCGTCGCGCTGTTCACGTGGGTGCTCGGAGACTCCTACTTCCCCGAAGTCGTCAAAGGCATCAGCCCCGCGGCGTCCTACGCGCTCGGGCTGGCGAGCGTGCTGCTGCTGTTCCTCAGCATCCTCGCGCACGAGTTCGGCCACGCGATCGTCGCGCGCAGGCACGGGATCGAAATCGAGGAGATCGACCTGTGGCTGCTCGGCGGCGTCTCGCGCATGCGCGGGGAGGCGCACGAGCCCGGCGACGAGCTGCGCTACGCGCTGGCCGGTCCCGCGATCACCGCGCTCGTCGCCGCGTGCTTTGGCGCCGCCGCGCTGCTGTTGCCCGCTTCGACCCCGCCGGTGCTCAGCGCCCTGGTCGAATACCAGGCGTACGTCAACGGGGCGATCCTCGTGCTGAACCTGCTGCCCGCGTTCCCGCTCGACGGCGGGCGGGTGCTGCGCGCGCTGCTGTGGCGGCGCAGCGGGCAGATGCGGCCGGCCACCGAGACGGCCGCGAGCGTCGGACGCGGCTTCGGCTACGTGATGATCGCGCTTGGCGCGCTCGAGTTCCTCGCCGGCGCGCCGCTGGGCCTGTGGCTGGCGCTGATCGGCTTCTTCATCGTCATGGCCGCCGGACAGCAGGCGATGGGCGCCCAGGTCGAGGCCGCGCTCTCGGGGGTGCACGCGCGCGAGCTGATGTCCGCTCCCGTCGTCAGCATCCCCGCCCGCAGCTCCCTCGCGCAGGCGGCCAGCGAGTACTTCGTGCCCTACCGATACGCCGCCTTCCCCGTCGTGGATGAAAGCGGCCGCGCGATCGGCCTGGCGAGCGTCGATCGGCTGGCGTCGCACGCGCCTAGGGGCCGTGCAGGCGAGCAGGCGCTCGGAGACCTCGCCGACCGCGACCCGCAGCTGATCGTCACCACGGAGGAGGACGTCGCGCGCCTGCTCGAGCGGCCCGCCTTCGCGCGCGTGGGGCGCGCGGTGGTGGTCGACGACGCAGGCCGGCCGGTGGGCCTGATCTCGATCACCGACGTCCAGCGTGCGCTGCGCGCCTACCGGCTGGGCGGCGACGGCGCCGGTCGCGGCGCGGGCGCGCTCGCGGGCTGAGCGGGATCGCTCAGCCGAAGAACAGCTCTGCGGTCTCGTACAGCTCGTCCTCGAGCAGCTTCGGCTCGGCCAGCGCCTCGGCGAGGGGCAGCTCGACGATGCCCGTGCCCCGCAGCGCGACCATGCAGCCGAAGCGACCGGCGGCGGCCGCGGCCACGGCGGCGACGCCCAGGCGCGTCGCGAGCACGCGGTCGAAGGCCACGGGCGTGCCCCCGCGCTGGACGTGGCCGAGGATCGTCACGCGCGTCTCGAAGCCCGTGCGCGCCTCGATCTCGCTCTCGAGCACGACGCCGATGCCGCCCAGGCGGGCGTGCCCGAAGGCGTCGGTGGGCGCGGCGCGCGTGACCGGCTGATCGCCGCGGATCGGCAGCGTGCCCTCGCGCGGCGTCGCGCCCTCGGCCACGACCACGATCGAGAAGTCGCGGCCGCTTTCGTGGCGGCGGCGCAGGTGGGCGCAGACCTCCTCGACGTCGAACGGCCGCTCGGGCACCAGGATCGCGTCGGCGCCGCCCGCGATCCCGGCGTGAGCGGCTATCCAGCCGGCGTGGCGGCCCATCACCTCGAGCACCATCACGCGGTTGTGCGACTCGGCGGTCGTGTGCAGGCGGTCGATCGCGTCCGTCACGATCTGCACGGCCGTGTGAAAGCCGATCGTCGCGTCCGTGCCGCCGAGGTCGTTGTCGATCGTCTTCGGCACGCCCACGATCGGCACGCCCGCGTCGTGCAGCCGCAGCGCCACGCCGAGCGTGTCCTCGCCGCCGATCGCGATCAGCGCGTCCACCTGCACGCGCGCGAGCGCGTCGTGCACGGCCTCCGCGCCGGCCAAACCCTTCGGGTTCGGTGTCCCGCCCTCGGCGAAGGGGTTGGTGCGCGAGGTTCCGAGGATCGTGCCGCCGCGCGGCAGCAGGTTGGCGGTGCTCTCCCGCGTCAGCTCCAGCGCGTCGCCTTCGAGCACGCCGGCCCAGCCGCGCCGGAAGCCGAGCAGGCTGTGGCCGCCCCGCAGGCCGCTGCGCACGATCGCTCTGATCGCGGCGTTCAGGCCGGGGCAGTCGCCGCCGCCGGTGAGCAGGCCGATGCGGGCCACGGCGCAGAGGTTAGTCCTCGTTCAGCAGCTCGCCGGCCTGTGCCGCGAGCCGTGCGTACGCGTCCGGGCGGCGGGTGGTCAGGAACGGGAACAGCTCGAGCCAGTCGTGGCGCTGGTCCAGGTCCAAGTCCGCCACCAGCAGCGCAGGCTGATCGCGGGGAGCCTGCACGAGCTTGCGCCCGTAGGGGTCACACATGAACGACGAGCCGTAGAAGCGCAGCGGCGGCTCCTCGCCGGTGCGGTTCACCGCGACCATGAACACGCCGTTGGCGATCGCGTTGCCGATGATCACCTGCTCCCACAGCGGCTGCGTGTCGAAGTCCGGATGCTCGGGCTCAGAGCCGATCGCGGTCGGGTACACGAGCACGTCTGCGCCCTCCAGGCTGTACGCGCGCGCGACCTCCGGGAACCACTGGTCCCAGCACGTCGGCAGGCCCAGGCGCGCGCCGGCCACCCTCACCACCGGAAACGGCTCCTGCTCGCCCGGCCCGGGGCGAAAGTAGCGATCCTCGTGGTAGCCGGCGGTGATCGGGATGTGCAGCTTGCGCGTGCGCGCGAGCAGGCCGCCGTCGGGGGACACGAGGATCGCGGTGTTGTAGCCGAGCCCGTCCTCGCCGCCCCGGAGCGGGGACGGCGCCGCGCGCTCGTACAGCGAGGCGTGCACGTACACGCCGGTCTCCGCGGCGAGGGCCGCGGCGAAGCGGTGCGTCGGCCCGCCGGGCAGCGGCTCCGGCTCGACGCCCGCCGCCAGCGGCCCGCGGGGGTCGGCCGCGAAGTAGCGGCTGAGCGTCAGCTCATGCAGGCACACCAGCCGCGCGCGCTCGCCCGCGGCGCGCCGGACCGCGCTTGCCAGCGCCTGCGCATGCTCCTCCGGGTCCTCGTGCCAGCGCTCCTGGACCGCCGCGATGCGAAACGGCCGTCGCCGCGGCGGGCGCTTGCGCGCAGGGGATGGGTGCGGCGCGTCCGCCGCGATCAGCGGGATGTCGCTCACCGCGCTGCACTGTAGGGGAGCTCGCGCCGCCGCGCGCCTCGACCGCGACGCCGCGGGCGTGCACGCGCGTACGATCGCGATGACGGACGCCGCGCGCCTCGACCGCGACGCCGCGGACGTGCACGCGCGTACGATCGCGATGACGGAGTTCGTGCAGGGGTTGGCTCCCAGCCGCCTGCTTCCGTTCAATGTCACGAATGCCAACCGGTGCGAGACGTTCGCGAACGCAGCTGTGGCTCGAGGGCCTCGGGGACTGGAGCTGGCCTGGGCGGGGAGGGCACGCCGACATGCTGCCGCCATCGTGGGTGCCGGCGCTTCCGCCGCGGCTCGAGCCGGCGCTGGCCGCGCCGTCCGGCGCCGTCTCGTGGCAGCCGGAGCGCGCGCGCGCCCGCTGGCTGGGCCTGGGTGCGCTCCTCAGCGCGCTT
>JASHYF010000432.1 GCA_030043235.1 Solirubrobacteraceae bacterium
CGAGCACGTGCTTGCCACGCAGTGCATGGTGCAGCACAAACCGCGCTCGATGCGTGTGCTCTACGAAGGTCAGCTCGGATTTGGCGTCACAGCAAAGGACCTGATCCTCGGCACGCTCGGGCAGCTCGGCGTCGGCGGCATGACCGGCCACGCCGTCGAGTACGCCGGGCCCGCCATCCAGGCGCTGTCCATGGAAGGGCGCATGACCGTCTGCAACATGACCATCGAGGGGGGCGGGCGCGCCGGCATGATCGCGCCCGACGACACCACCTTCGCGTGGTTCCAGCGCGCGCAGGAGATGGGCTGGCCCGGCGGGCGCCCCGGGGCGCCCGGCGGCGCGGATCTCGACGCCGCGATCGAGCGCTGGCGCGAGCTGCCCACCGACGCGGGCGCGCCGTTCGACACCGAGGTCGAGCTCGACGCCTCCGCGATCTCCCCCCAGGTCACCTGGGGCACCAACCCCGGCATGGTCCGCGCGGTCACCCAGCGCGTGCCCGCGCCCGAGGAGTTCGACAGCCCCGCCGATCGCGAGGCCACCGAACGCGCGCTTCACTACATGGCGCTCGAGCCCGGAACTCCCATAGAGGAGATAGCGATCGACCGTGTGTTCATCGGCTCGTGCACCAACTCACGCATCGGCGATTTGCGCGCCGCCGCCGCCCTCGTCGCCGGCAGGAAGGTCGCGCCGTCCGTGAGCGCCATGGTCGTGCCGGGTTCCCAGCAGGTGAAGGCGCAGGCCGAGGCCGAGGGGCTCGACAAGATCTTCCGCGACGCCGGCTTCGACTGGCGCGTCGCCGGCTGCTCCATGTGCCTGGGCATGAACCCCGACATCCTGCAGCCCGGCGAGCGCTGCGCCTCCACCTCCAACCGCAACTTCGAGGGGCGCCAGGGCCGCGGGGGCAGGACGCATCTCGTCTCCCCGCAGATGGCCGCCGCCGCCGCCGTCGAGGGGCGCTTCGTCGACATCCGGGAGTGGTCGTGAGCGCGCCGCCGCCCGGGGGCCCCACGAGCGCGCCCTCGCCCGAAGCCCCCATCAGCACACCCTCGCCCGGAGCCGTGTGGCAGCGGCCAGACGTCGCCCATCCGTTTCTCGATCAACGCCAGACGCTGGTGCCGCTCGTCGACGTTCAGGAAGACCTGATCAGGCGGCTGCTCGCCAGGCACCCCCGGCCCCTCGCACGGGTTCTCGACGTCGGCTCAGGCAACGGCGCCATGGCCGAGCTCGCGCTCGCCCTCGGGGGGGCGGGCTCTGGGTCGACGGCGGTGCTCGTCGACTTCTCCCAGCCGATGCTCGAGCGCGCCGGCGCGCGCCTGGAGCGCTTCGCCGGACGCTGGCAGACGCTCCACGGCGACCTCTCCAGCGCCGCCTGGAGCCAGCCGCTGCCCGCCGGCGGCTTCGGCGCGGCCGTCTCCGCCCTCGCCATCCACCACCTGCCCGCCGAGCGCAAGCGCGCGCTGTTCGGAGAGCTGTTCGCGCTGCTCGCACCCGGCGGCATCTTCGTGAACATGGACTACGTCGCGATCGGCGGTCCGCTGCGCGGCCTGTTCGACGAGCAGCTCATCGCCAACGCCGTCCGCGCCGAGCACGAGTGTGGCGGCACGCGCTCCGATGAGGAGGTCGAACGCGACTGGGCCGACGACAGCGACGAGGACCGGCCCGACAGCGTCGAGGACCAGCTGCGGTGGCTCACCGGCGCCGGCTTCGAGGAGGTCGAACTGCATTTCAAATGGGCCGAGGCCGCCGTGTTCAGCGGCGTGAGGCCGGCGGCGGCATGAGCGCGCAAGGTCGAAGCGCCAGAGCGAGGGCGGGCGAAGCCCGACCGTCACGGACGACACGGAGGTCGGACGTACACGTCAAACGCGAGCCCGGACGGCTCGCGTCGCGCCCCAGGAGAAAACCGTGGAACCGATAGAGACCATTGCAGGGAAGGTGAGTCACCTCGACCGCGCCGACGTGGACACCGACCAGATCATGCCCAAGCAGTTCCTCAAGCGGGTGGAGCGCTCGGGCTTCGGGCAGTTCCTGTTCTACGACTGGGCCAAGGAGCCCGGCTGGGACCTGCCCGCCAACCCGATCCTCGTCACCGGCGAGAACTTCGGCTGCGGCTCCTCGCGCGAGCACGCCCCCTGGGGATTGCAGGACTACGGCTTCCAGGCCATCGTCGCCCCCAGCTTCGCCGACATCTTCTACTCCAACTGCACCAAGATCGGGCTGCTGCCGGTGGTGCTCGACGAGGCGCATTGCCGGGCGCTCGCGCGCGCGGGGGAGGGGCAGGTGGATCTGCGCGCGCAGGAGGTGCGCTACCGCGACCCCACGTCGTGCCCGGAGGGGGACAGCCCCGATGACGCATCGTCCGCGGAGGGGGAGCTCGTGCGCGTGCCGTTCGAGATCGACGCCGACATCCGCCACCGGCTGCTCGACGGGTTGGACGACATCGCGCTGACGCTGCAGCAGGCCGAGGCGATCGATGCGTACGAGCGCCGGCGCGAGCAGCGCGAGCCGCGGATACCCGCGACGACGGCGCTGTAAGCGCCGGGCCGCCCGCGGCCTGCTAGTTTCGCGCGCCGTGCCACACCGCATCGTCACCCTCCCCGGCGACGGCATCGGGCCCGAGATCATGGCGCCGGCGCTGGAGCTGCTGCGCACGCTCGGGGAGTTCGAGTTCGAGGAGCATGCCTTCGGCGGCGCGTCCATCGACGCGCACGGCGTTGCCCTCACCGGCGAGACGCTCGAGGCGTGCAGGCGCGCGGACGCAGTGCTGCTGGCAGCGG
>JASHYF010000433.1 GCA_030043235.1 Solirubrobacteraceae bacterium
CTTCCGCGAACGGCGGCGCGCCGCGCGGCGCCGTTCACGCTCCCCCCGAGCCCGACGCACACGCCATCGAGGAGCTGCTGCGCTCGCGCCAGCCCACGCTCATCACCTACACAGGCTGGGAGGCCATCGACCGCCACGAGCGAGCGCTCGGCGAGCCCGCCGGGCGCCCGCGCGTGAAGCTCACGCGCATCGAGGAGCTCCTGCGCGTCGCCGCCGCCGAACAGCCGTAGACTGTTCGGCCTCAAGGCCCCGTTAGCTCATCTGGTAGAGCGCCGGACTTTTAATCCGGTGGGGCGGGTTCGAGTCCCGCACGGGGCATTGCGCCGCACCTGCGGCGCACTCCTCCCGCGCTGCGCTCCCAAGCCTCCAGAGCACGCCCGCGGCCGCGCTGCAAGCGATCCGCACCTGCGGTACGCTCTCGCGTACGGGCCGTTCGGGCGGCCCGCAGCCAAGCCAGAGAAGGCAAGCCAAAGAGGGGATGGAGGAGCCGATGCGGTGGAGCTGTGCGGGTACCAAAGGCCGCGGCGTGCGTAGCCTGCTTGCGTTGTTCGTCGCGACCGCCGCCGCGCTCGCGTTCGCGGCCACGGCCTTCGCCACGTCGCTGACCCCCGGCGACGTCGTCGTCGAGCGCGACGGGACCGGAACCGAAGCGCTCCCCGCCGGCGGCGCGGCCGTGCCCGTGTTCCTCGACGAGTTCGAAGCGGGCGGGGCCCACGTCGCAGAACTCGCGCTCCCGACGAGCAAAAGCGGCTCCAACTTCCCGCTGGTCGACAGCGGGGGGGCGAGCTCGGACGGGCTGATCACGCTGTCGGGCAACCAGGCATGCGTGCTGATGGCCGGCTACGACGCCCCTCTCGGCCTCGAAAAAGTCACCGAATCGAAGGCCAAAGAAGACCCGCGCGTGGTCGCGGTGATCAACGGCAAAGGCGAAATCAACACCACCACGGCACTGGAAAACGCCGACAACGAAAACAACGCGCGCAGCGCCACCTCGCAGGAATGCACCAAACTGTGGATCGGCGGCAACGGCACCAAAACCACCGGCGGCGTGGTCTACGCGACCGTGGGCGCCAAAAAAAGCGAAGGCGTCCAGCTCGACGAAAGCATCACGAACCTGCGCCAGGTCGAGGTCGTCGACGGGCAGCTCTACGTCTCGGGCAACCCGGAAAAGGCCGGCCACACCACGATCGCGAAGGTCGGCAGCGGGCTGCCGACGACCAGCAAACAGACGATCACGAACCTGCCGTTCGAAACCTCGCCCGAAGAACCCTACGCGTACAGCATGCTCACGCTCGGGCCCGGCGCGGAACCCGACACGATCTACGTCGCCGAAGACAAGGAAAACGGCCGCCAAGCGGTCGTCAAGTACGGGCTGAGCGCCGGCAAATGGGTCGAACACGGATCGGTCGAAATACCTTACGTGACCGGGGTCACGGCCAACGACGTGAACGGCCTCGTCACGATCTACGCGACCAGCTCCGGCTCCAACAGCAAGACCGGGACGCTGTACCGGTTCCAGGACTACAGCGGCCTGAACGGGACGCTCAGCGCGGTCCCCGCGGAAATCGCCAAAGCCCCCGCCAACGAGGCCTGGCGCGGCGTCGCCTTCGCGCCCGGGACCACGATCGGCCACGGCGGGACGCCGCCGCCGGAACCCGAGATCGTGGCGCACGAATCCGCGCTTCCGGCGGCGATCGACGATCCGACCAACCCGACGCTGCCGATCTACGTCGAAGATCCCCACTCCGTCTACACGCCCGGCGAACTGACGGTGAGCGTCGACTCCTCCAACGAATCCGTGGCCCCATTGAGCGGCATCACGGTCAGCGGAAGCGGTCACGAACGCACGCTCAGCGTGATACCGGCGGGGGTCGGCGAGTCGAAACTGACCCTCACCGTGGAAGCGCCGGACGGGGCGTTCACGACCACGCAGATCACCTACGGAGCCTCCGAATACCTGGGCAACTCCAGCGACCGCTACTACACCGCCTCCGCCGCCGCCTCCGCCACGATCTCCGTGGGCGAAGGCTACATGCTCGCCGCCTCCGACGAAGAGAACGAAATAAAGCTCTATCACGAACGGATCTCCGGACCGCCCGTAAAGTCCTGGAACTTCAACGGCGAACTCCCCTTCCACTCTGAGGAGGCGAACATCCACGGCGTCACGCGGGCCGGCAACACCCTCTACTGGGTCGGCGGCATGGCCAACGCCAACAGCGGCGAACTCGAACCATCACACAACACCATGTTCGCCACGACCATCACGGGCTCGGGTGCCAGCACCGAACTGACCTACCTCGGCAGCTTCACGGCTCTTCGCGAAGAGCTGGTCGAATGGGACAACGCCAACGGCGCGCCGCTGGGGCTGGCCGCGTCCACGGAATCTGGCGTGCGCGGCGAGGGGCCCGAAGGGTTCAAGATCGAGGGAGTGGAGTTCGCGCCCGGCTCGAGCACCGAAGCGTACCTGACCTTCCGCGCACCGCTCGAGCCGCCCGGCGAAGGCGCCGAAGACCGCGACCTCGCGCTCGTCATCCCCGTCACGAACTTCTCCTCGCTGTTCACCGACGGGAACCCGGACACCGAAGTCCACGCCAGCTTCGGCACACCGCTCGAGTGGCACCTGGGCGGCCTGACCGTTCGCACCGTCCGCAAGAACGCCGCGGGCGAATACGTGCTGGTGGCGAGCACGGCGTCATCGGCCGACACCGTCTTCCAGATCTGGGGATGGGACGGGGAAACCGAAGACGAACCGGTGCTGCTGAACGCCGAAATCCCGCAGGAGGTCGAAGGCGTGTGGGACGCGATCACCTCGACGCCGGAACCGATCCGCGACGGCGATCAGGTCGAAGTCCTGCAGGACGACAGCAAGACGGTGTGGTACGGCAAAGGCACCCACGACGCCGAAAAAGGCCTGATCACCGGCCTCCAGAAGAGCCTCGGGCGGCTGCTCTCGGTCGAGATCCCGGCCCCGGGGACTCCCAACCCGCCGCATCTCTCGCAAGGCAAAACCCCAAACAAAGGCCAGTTCACGCTCAAATGGAAGCCGGCGCCGACGCTGCGCGCGGAATTCCTGCTCGAACACCAGAACGCGCGGCAGAAGGAAAAAGGGGAATGGAGCACAGTGGGCAGCTGGCGCAGGCAGCGCGAATACGCCTTCGGGGCCGGCAACCCCGAGGAAGAAGGCACCTGGACCTACCGCGTGAAAGAGCGCAACGAAACGGGCGAAGGCCCCGCCCCGTCGGAACCGTCCGAACCGATCAAGGTCGACAAGACGCCGCCGTATACGCCCACCGCGACCCCGTCGCGCGAACCGGACTACTCGGGTAAAGGCGGCTGGTACAAGAACAGCGTCACGGTGTCCTTCACCGCCAACGGCGACCCCGTGCTGTCCGACGGCAGCCCCGGCAGCGGCGTCAACCCGGCGACGCTGACCGCGCCGGAGACCTTTGAAACCAGCGGCTCGCACAAAGCATGCGGGACGGTCGCCGACTACGCAGAAAACGTCTCGGAACCGGGCTGCGTGACGGTGCAGGTCGACGCGACCCCGCCGAACCTCGAAATCTCCTGCCCGGCGACGGCTCTGATCAACGAAGCGGGCGTGACGGCTACGGTCACGGCCTCCGACGCCTATTCGGGGCTGGCCAGCGATCCCAGCGGGATCGTGCCGATCGACACGAGCACCCCGGGGCCCTACACGATCACGCGCACCGCGGTCTCGAACGTCGGCCTCGAAACGACCAAGTCGTGCACGACCGAGGTCGTATACCCGACCCCCGGCGCGCCGGCGTTGACCGCCGGGACGAGCCCGAACAACACCGGGCTGTTCACGCTCGGCTGGAGCGGCGACAACCCGCTGCAGTACCTGGATCTGAGCTACACGCTGCAGGCGCACGACGCCGCCACCTCGGAATGGACGACCGTGGCCAGCGGCATCGAAGCGCTGGGCTACGAATTCTCCGGCGCGGGCGAGGAAGAAGGCACCTGGGTCTTCCGCGTCCAAGGGGTGGACACGACGCATGGCGTGACGACCGAATACTCGCCGGTCTCGGCGCCTGTGGTGGTCGATGAGACCCCGCCGTACACCCCGCTCTTCAAAGTCTCGCGCCCGCCCGACTACGCGGGCAACGGCGGCTGGTACAAGGACAGCGTGACGGTGTCCTTCAAAGCCGACGGCGACCCGCCGCTCAAGGACGGCAGCCCCGGCAGCGGCGTCAATCCGGAAACCCTCACCGCGCCGGAGACCTTCGACACGAGCGGCCAGCACATCGCCAGCGGCACCGACGCGGATTACGCTGGCAACGTCTCCCAACCGGCCACCGTCGTCGTCCAGGTCGAAGCGACTCCCCCCGGCCTCGAAGTCGAATGCCCGGCGAAGGTCCTCGTCGGCGAAGCTGGCCGGGAAGTGACGATCAGGGCCTCCGACATCTACTCGGGGCTGAAAACCAACCCCAGCGGGACCGTGCCGATCGACACGAGCACGGCGGGATTCCAGACGTTCACCCGTACGGCGGTCTCCAACGTCGGTCTGGAAACGACCAAGTCGTGCACGACCGAAGTCGGATACCCGACCCCCGGGGCGCCGACGTTGATCGCCGGGGCGAGCCCGAACGACAACGGGCTGTTCACGCTCGGCTGGAGCGGCGATGACCCGCTGCAGTATCCCTTCCTCAGCTACACGCTGCAGGCACACGACGCCGCCACCTCGCAATGGTCGACCGTGGCCAGCGGCATCGAAGCGCTGAGCTACGGATTCTCGGGCGCCGGTGAGAAAGAAGGCACCTGGGTCTACCGCGTCCAGGGGTCCGACACCACCCACGGCGTGACGACGGAATACTCGCCCGTCTCGGCGCCCGTCGTGGTCGACGAGACGCCGCCGTACGCGCCGTCGGCGACCGCGTCTCGCCAACCCGACTACGCGGGCGGCGGCGGCTGGTACAAGGACAGCGTGGAAGTCAAATTCACGTCGAACGGCGACCCGAATCTGTCCGACGGCAGCCCGGGCAGCGGCGTCAACCCGGCGTCGATCCCGGCGTCTCGGACGTTCAGCACGAGCGGCTCGCACACCGCGTGCGGGACGGTCGCGGATTACGCGGGCAACGTCTCCAAAGAAGGCTGCCTGACGGTGCAGGTCGACGCGACGCCCCCGAGCCTCGAAATCGAATGCCCGGCGGCCGTGGCGGAGGGTACGAAAGGCGTGTACGCGACGGTCACGGCCAGCGACGACTATTCGGGGCTGAAAACCAACCCCAGCGGCACCGTGCCGATCGAAACGAGCAGCGCGGGACCGCAGACGATCACCCGCACGGCCGTCTCCAACGTCGGCCTGGAAACGACCAAGTCGTGCACCACCGAGGTCGGCTCGCCGCCGGAATTCGGCCGCTGCAAGGAAGGGGTCTCCCACGGCGAATTCATCACGGGGAGCTGCTCGAAGAAGGGCAAGAAGGACGTCGGCTCATACGAATGGCTGTCGCAGGCGCTGACCGCTCGCTTCAGGAGCACATCGGACGCGAAAGCCACGCTCGAAACGGCAAGCCACAAAGCCGTGACGTGCACGGAAGAGACGAGCAGCGGCGAATACACCGGCCAGAAAACCGTCGCCGGCGTCGTCATCACGCTCACCGGCTGCGAACTGACCGCCACCCATGAGAAATGTGCGAGCGGCCACACCACGGGGACGATCGTCACCAACCCGCTCGAAGGCGTGCTGGGCGTGTACAAGGAATCACACAAGCTTTCCAAGGAGGGGATCGGTCTCGAGCTCTATCCCGCTGGGCATTCCGGGCCGGTCATGGACTTCAGCTGCGCGAGCACGACGGTGTCCGTGCGAGGCTCGGTGATCTTGCCGGTCAAGGCGAACACGATGGCGCCGGCGCTCGAACTGAAGGCCGAGACGAAGAAGGGCAAACAGGTGCCGGAAAGCTTCGCGAAAGGCCCGAAGGAGATCCTCGAAGGGTCCGTCGGCGGCGGAGGCTTCGAAGCCACCCTGCTGACGCTCGCGCTGCCCGAGGAAAACGGCGAAGAGCTCGAGGTCAACGTGGTCGTCTGACCGCACTGCTGAGGTCCTCGGCGAGGCGCTGAGGGCCTCAGCCCGCGAGCGCCTGCTCCACGCGCACTTCGCCGCCGAGAGGATCTCAGCCCGCGAGCGCCTGCTCGGCGCGCACCGTGGCCACGCCGTCGAGCGTGTCGGCGAAGAATGCGAGCATGCGCCCCCACGCGTCGCGCGAGGCCTCCGGGCGATAGCTCGGCCGCGTGTCGTTGAAGAACGCGTGCCCGGTGCCGGGATAGATGCGCAGCTCGTAGCCGGCCCCCGCGTCGCGCAGCGCGGCCTCGAACGCGGGCAGGCCGGCGACGATGCGCGGGTCATCGTGGCCGTAGAAGCCACGCAGCGGGCAGCCGATCGACGCGACCTGCTCGGCGCTGGGCGACGACCCGTAGAAGACGGCCGCGGCCGCCAGCTCCGGCTCCTCGCAGGCGAGCAGCGCCGACAGGCCACCGCCGAGGCAGAAGCCCACCGATCCGATCGCCCGCTCGCCGCACGCGGGATGCGAGCGCAGGAAGGGGACGGCAGCGCGCAGCGCGCGCACGTAGCGATCCATGTCGCGCATGCCGCCGAACAGCGTCCCCAGCGTCTCGCCGACCTGCTCGCGCTCCTCGCCCGGCAGCTTCCCCAGCTCCTGCGCGCGCCGCGCCTCGTCGCCGAGCACGGCCGCCCACTGTTCCGCCGGGATGGTGTTGAGGAACGCCTTCGTCGCCTCCACGCGCTCGGCGGCCAGCGCCGGCGGCCGGCCACCGCCGGACGAGTACAGGTCGCTCGCCAGGGCGAGGTAGCCGCTGGAGGCGATCCGCTCGGTCACGTCCTCGATGTGAGCGTCTACGCCCCACACCTCCTGGATCACCAGGATCGCCGGCAGCGGACCGCTCGCCGGGCGCGGCCGTGCGAGGTACGCAGACACGGGTCCGCCGGGCGCGTCATAGCTCACCCACTCGCTCACAAGCTCCATCGCCGCCGACAGGCTACGACATCGCGCGCGCAGTGCGCGCGCCACGCATAGGGTTGAACTCAGGCAAACACCTGTCGGCTGGAATATCTAACACTTAAAGCCCGGCGCCGTGCGGACGAAGCAGAGGCCATGCGGCAATTGGCACTAGCTGGGCTCGTGGTGTCGTTGCTGCTCGGCGGCATCGCCTCCTTCGAGGCCGGCGAAAACGTCCACGCTCGACAGGCCATGCAGGACCGCGCGCTGCAGGGCGCCGTCAGCGGCGAGCTCGCGCTGATCTCAGGCGGCGAGCGCCAGACGACCACGGCGCTGTCGCTGATGCTCGTCAATCCCGCCGTGCGCCAGCTGTTGAGCGGCCGCACGCTCGCTGCCGGCGCTCGGCGGGCCGATCTCGCCAACGCCGCGCTCAGCCTCGCGACGATCGAGCGCTCGTCGTTCGTGCCGCTGAGCGCCGCGTGTCTCGACGGCGAGCGCGGGGCGCAGCTCGTGTGCGCCCCCACCGCCCACCCAGCCGTGTTCCCGGCGACGCTCGATCGTCAGTTCGTCGCCCTCGCCAACAGCTCCCCCGTGGGCGCCGCCAGCGGCCCGTTCCTCTCGCCCGTCAGCGGACAGCCGTCGGTCGCCCTCCTCGCGCCTTTCCGCCTGCACGGGCGCGCGCTCGGCATCGTCCACCTCGACATCAGCATCGCCGCCGCGCGCGGGTCGAGCCTGATCGTCGAGGACACCCCGGACGTGAGCATCCAGCTCGGCAGCTACGACGGGGGCCGGATGTCCTTCCTCGGGCCCTCCAGCATGCTCAGCGTCAGCGGGCGCGGATCGCCGAGCACGCTGCGCGTCGGCGGCGACATGCTCGCCGGGCACGCCCTGCCGGCGAGCAGCGGCGGGCATCGTGCGCTCGTTGCCGCGCTGCCGCTGACGATCGGCGGCACGCACATGCACATCGCCGTCGCCGCCACCTACAGCCAGCCAAACCCCAACCTGCTCAACGCATGGGGCCCCGGGCTGCTGACCGTATTGGCGGTCGCACTCGTGATGCTGCTCAGCTCGATCGCCGGACTCGCGGTCTCCAGCCGCAGGGTCGCACGCGAGCTGTCCACCGATCCCCTCACCGGCCTGCGCAACCGCCGCGCGCTGCTCGAGGAGCTGCCGCGCGTGTGCCAGCGCGCGAGCGAGCAGCAGCCCGCGTACCTGTGGTTCTTCGACCTCAACGGCTTCAAGAGCTACAACGACTCCTTCGGCCACGTCGCCGGCGACACGCTGCTCTCGCGCCTCGGCGCCCGCCTGCACGAGACGGTCGCGCCCTACGGGTGCGTGTACCGGCTCGGCGGCGATGAGTTCTGCGCGCTCGTCACCGGCGGCGTCGAGGACCCGCACGCGCTGTTCCTAGCCGCCCGCGAGGCGCTGTGCGAAGGAGGCGGCGCGTTCACCGTCAGCGCCGCCGCCGGCGCAGTTGAGATCCCCCGCGAAGCCGGCGAGCCCACCCAGGCGCTGCGGCTGGCCGACCAGCACATGTACCGCGAGAAGGCCACCAGCCGCGGCGGCGCCGCCGAGCTGATCACCGCTGTGCTGCACATGGCGCTGGCCCAGCGCCACCCCGACCTCGGCGAGCACTGCGACGACGTCGCCGGCGACGTGGAGCTGCTCGCGCGCACGATCGGCCTCGACGAGGACACCGTCGGCCTGATCATCAAGGCGGGCGACCTGCACGACGTGGGCAAGCTCGGCATACCCGATGAGATCATCACCAAGCCCGGGGCACTCAGCGAGGAGGAGTGGGAGTTCATGCGCCAGCACACGGTCATGGGCGAGAAGATCATCGCCGCCGCCGGGCCGTCGCTCGACCGCATCGGCCCGCTCGTGCGCGCGAGCCACGAGCGCTGGGACGGCAACGGCTACCCCGACGGGTTGGCCGGCGAGGAGATCCCGCTGGGCGCGCGCATCATCACGATCTGCGACTCCTTCCGCGCGATGCTCGACGAGCGCGTGTACAAGCCGGCGATGTCGCTCGAGGACGCGTTGCGCGAGCTGCGGCGCTGCGCCGGCACCCAGTTCGACCCCCGGCTCGTCGAGGTGTTCTGCCGGCTGGTCAGCGAGCGGAGCCGGCCACAGCGGGCGGACGACGCGCGGCCCACGGCCGTGCCTCTTCGAGCTGCGCCGCAAGGCCGAGCAGAGCGCCGTCCTGCCATGGCCCGGCCGTGAGCTGCACGCCCACCGGCAGTCCCTCCTCGCTCCAGTGCAGCGGCAGGCTCACCGCGGGCAGTCCTGTGACGTTGCCGAAGGCCGTGAAGGACACGCTGCGCACGACGTCCAGCACCGGCTGGTCGGGGGCCGCGTACTGGGCCTCGAGCACCGCGCCCGCCTGCGGCGGCAGGATGCCCGAGGTGGGGGTCACCAGCACGTCGAAGTCACGGCCCCAGCGCGCGGTCTCGCGGCGGCTGAGCAGCTCGAGCGTGCGCGCCGCCAGCACGTACTCGTAGGCGCCGAGCTCGCTCGCTCGCGCCCGCTGGATGGCGATGTGCGGCCCGACCTTCGCCCAGTCCACGCCCTCGAAGTCGGCGAAGCCGCCGAGCGTGAGCGTGATGAACGAGGGGATCAGCTCTTCGGAGATCGTCGGCACCTCCACCTCCTCCACCGCGTGGCCCAGCTCCTCCAGCACGGCCGCCGCGGCGCGCGCGCCGGCCACGCACTGCTCGTCCGTGGGAATGCCCATCGGCGCCTGCGCCATCAGCCCCACGCGCAGCGGGCCGGGCGGGGCATCGAGCTCCCGCGTGAACGCCCGCGCGGGCGCGGGCGCGTTGTACCAGCTGCACGGGTCCGGGCCGGCGGTCGCGTCGAGCACGGCCGCCGCGTCAGCCACGGTGCGCGCCTCCACGCCCTCCACGACCGCGCCGAGCCACGACTGCGCGAGGCGCGGCACACGCCCGCGGCTCGGCTTGAAGCCGACGAGGCCGCAGTAGCAGGCGGGGATGCGGATCGAGCCGCCGCCGTCGTTGGCGTGCGCGATCGGGAACATGCCCGCGGCGACCGCCGCCGCCGCGCCCCCGCTCGAGCCGCCCGGCGAGCGCTCGGTGTCCCAGGGGTTGCGGGTGATCCCGTAGCGGTCGTTCTCCGCCACCGTGAGCACGCCGAACTCGGGGGTGTTGGTGCGCGCGCACAGCACGAAGCCCGCGCGCGCGAGCGCGTCCACCACCAGCTCGCTCTCCGCGCTCGCCGCCACCGGCGCGCCGTTCGAGCCGTAGCTCACCGGCCAGCCCGCCACCGGCGTGAGATCCTTGATGGGCATCGGCACGCCCAGGAACGGAGACGCGCCCGCGCCGCCCGCGTCCGCGCCGGCGCCCGCCAGACGCCTGTCGGCCTCCTTCGCCGCCGCGCGCGCATCCTCGTCGTTGCGCCACACGACCGCGTTCAACCGGCCGTCGAGCTCCTCGACCGCCCCCAGGCACGCGTCCAGCAGCTCGCTCGCGGACAGCTCGCGCGCGCGCAGCGCCGCCGCGAGCTCCAGCGCCGGGGATGAGGGGCTCAGCGAGGCCATCGCCCGGCGACCCTACCAGCCCCGCTGGCCACGCCGCAAGCACGCAGCCCGTGGGCGGCGCGGGCGGCTGGACATCGCCGCCTGCATGCGCTCGACCAGCGCACGCAGCCCGTGGGCGGCGCGGGCGGCTACTCCACGCGGCTGAACTCGGCGATCGCGACCGCGAGCATCGCCAGGCCGAGCAGCGCGATCACGCCCGCCTCGAGCAGGCCGGGCACGTGCCAGCCCCACCACGTGACCCCGGGGTCGAGCGCTGCGCGCGCGGCGGCGCTCACGTGCAGGTGCGAGAACACGAGCCGGCGCATGGGGTCGACGGCGTAGGTGAGGGGATCGAGGCGGTTGAGGATCTCCAGCCACTGCGGCAGCCCCGAGGCGGGGAACAGCGCGCCGGAGATGAAGAACATCGGCATCACGATCATCTGCATCACCCCGAAGAACGCCTGCATCTGCTTGATGCGCGCGGCGATCATCACGCCGAACGCGGTGATCGTGAACGCGAGCAGCAGCTGCAGGCCGAAGATGGCGAGGATCAGCAGCGGGGCGTAGGGCACGTGCACGAGCCCGGCGAGCAGGATCATGATGATGCCCTGCGAGCACGCTACGGTTGCGCCGCCCAGGCACTTGCCGATCACGATCGAGCTGCGGCGCACCGGCGCGACCATCATCTCGCGCAGGAAGCCGAACTCGCGGTCCCACACGATCGACGCCGCGGAGAACATCGCGGTGAACATCACCGCGATGCACAGGATGCCCGGGTAGATGAACGTTTTCAGGTTCACGCCGTGCGTGCCCGCGCTCGACAGCCGCTGCAGGCCGGAGCCCAGCACGAACAGGAACAGCAGCGGCTGCACGAGTGTCGCGGCGATGCGTATGCGGTCGTTCACGAAGCGGATGAGGTCGCGCTGCCACACGATGCGGATCGCGCGCAGCTCCGAGGCGAGGCTGTGCGGCGGCACGTGCACGGAGATGACCGGCGTGGCCGCCGCGGCGCCATCGGCGCCCGCAGCCACAGAGCCCACAGCGCCCACGGCCGCCCCGCGCTCGGTCGTCGCGCTCATCGGCGCCCCCCGCCCATCATCTGCACCATCATGCGGTTGCGGTTCTTCGCCTGGTCCTCCTCGGCGTCGCGGATGGTGGTGCCGGTGTGGGACATGAACACGTCGTCGAGCGTCGGGCGCGAGACGCTCACCGAGCGGATCGGCGGGTGGGCGGGATCCCATTCATCGAACAGGCGCGGCACGAACTGCTCGCCGCCGGGCACGCCGAAGGTGACCGCGCCCTCGTGCACGCGCGCCTCCACGCCGAAGCGCTCGCGCAGCGCGGCGATCGCCGCGTCGTCGTCGTCGGTGTTGATCGTCACGCGGTCGTGGCCCACCTGCGACTTGAGCTCCTCGGGCGCGTCCAGCGCGACGATCTGCCCGTGATCCATGATCGCGATGCGATCGCACCACTCGGCCTCGTCCATGTAGTGCGTGGTCATGAAGATCGTGATCTCCTCGCGCTCGCGCAGCTCGCCGATGTAGCCCCAGATCGAGCGGCGCGTCTGCGGATCGAGGCCAATCGTGGGCTCGTCGAGGAACAGCACGCGCGGCGAGTGCATCATCCCGCGCGCGATCTCCAGGCGCCGGCGCATGCCGCCGGAGAACGTGCCGACGGTGGAGGAGCGCCGCTCCCACAGGCCCACCATCTCCAGCACCTGGCGCATGCGCGGCGCGATCACCTTCTTTTCCAATCTGTACAGCTCCGCGTGCAGGCGCAGGTTCTGCGCGGCGGTGAGGTACGCGTCGAGCGTGGGGTCCTGGAAGACGAGGCCGATGTTCCTGCGCACGTCGTCGCGTTCGCGCACGACGTCGTGGCCGGCCACGCGCGCGGCGCCCGCCGTGGGCTTGACGAGCGTGCAGAGCATGTTGATCGTGGTCGTCTTGCCCGCGCCGTTCGGCCCGAGGAAGCCGAACACCTCGCCGGTGGCGACCTCGAAATCGATGCCGCGCACCGCCTCCACCTCCGCGTAGCGCTTGACCAGGCCGTCCACCCACACGGCCGCGCCGTCCGGCGACCGGGCGGTGGAGACGATGCCGGCGTCTGTGGCTGCGCTGTCGCTCACTTCTCGCCGTCCACGGTACCGGCATCGCTGGCGGCGTCCGTGTCCCTGCTCTCGCCGCCGGCGCCCTCGCCGCCGGCCTCGCCGTTCGCGAGGATGCGGTAGAGGTCGCGGCGAGCCGTGTTCAGGACCTCGCGGGCCTTGACCATCTGGTCACCGCTGCCGGTCTTGAGCACCTGCACGAACGCGAAGCCGACCTCGCGCATGAGACGAGCGAGCTCGTGCGCCTCCCCCCTGCCCAGGTCCAGATGCTCCCACGGAGCCGGACGATCGCTGCCGCGCTCCTCCACCAGCTTGCGGCCCGCGTCCGTCAGCACGAACAGCTTGCGTCCGTCCTGTTCCTCCGTGCGGATCAGTCCCTCGTCCTCGAGCTGTGCCAGCGCCGGGTACACGGACCCCGGGCTTGGACTCCAGAGGCCCCCGCTGCGCTCCTGCACCTCCTGCATGATCTGGTAGCCGTTGCGCGGCTCCTCCGCCAGCAGCAGCAGCGCTGCGGTGCGGATGTCGCCCCGGCGCGCACGCCGGCCGCGACCGCGCGACCCGCGGTGCCCCCCGAAAGCGAAGCCGCCGCCACCGAACTCGCCCCGCGGCCCGTAGGCGAAGCCGCGGCCGCCGCCGTGGCGGGTACGGCATCCCGGCTGGGGATCTGTTGAATAAAACGTATTTCCAAACATATCTGTTTCCTATCGTGAGCTATCAAAGTAGTTACACGATATATCGTTTCTAACCCGATGTCAAGGCTCTTTCGCCTCTGCAAGGCTCTTCGCCTCTGGGTCGTTCTCGTATTTCACTCGTTTTGGACCAGCGTATGACGATCGCTATACGGCCGGCGTCGTCACCGCAGGTGACCTGCGGCGGCGTCACGCGCACGGCACACGGCAACGTCTACGCCGCAAAGCGCTGGGCCGCGCGGGCACGAGCCTTGGCGGCCTCGACTTCGCGGTTCTTCGGCGGCGCGTTCGTGACCAGCTCGCCCAGCAGCCTCGCGGAGACCTCCGCGACGGCGTCCACCGCGCGCTCGAACGCCTCCGCGTTGGCCGCCGAGGGCTTGTTCAAGCCGCTGATCTTGCGCACGTACTGAAGCGCGGAGGCGCGGATCTCCTCGCCTGTGGCCGGCGGCTCGAAGTTGTGGAGGTTGCGGATGTTTCTGCACATGCTCCGATCGTAATCGATCGTCGTGCGATCGTCTTTCGGCGATGGGCACGACGATCGCTCGTGATCCCCGCCAGCGAACGGAGAGCAGACCCGCGGCCAGCCGGACTTTTGGAGCTCAGTGGCGGAAGTGCCGGCGGTCGGTGGCGACCATCGCGACGCCGGCGGCGTCCGCGGCCGCGACGACCTCCTGGTCGCGCACCGAGCCGCCCGGCTGGATGATGGCGGTGACGCCCGCGTCGATCGCCAGCTGTGGGCCGTCCGCG
>JASHYF010000434.1 GCA_030043235.1 Solirubrobacteraceae bacterium
GGTCGCGATCGCGACTCAGGCGACCGATGGCCGTGTCGTCGAGGAGCGCCTGCGCGACGTGCTGTTCGGCTTGGTCTTGACGGCAGCGGAGGCCCTGCTATGGGAGCCGCGCGCAGACTGGCCGTCAGGCGAGCTCGCGTGGTTCGAGGTAGCGCGTCTTGGTTTGCGCGAGGAGCCGAGTTGATCGGCGGACACCCCGCCCACGCGCTGCACATCGGCGTCCTCTACCCCTAGCGAGTACGCGAGCGCTGAGGTCTTGCCGCCCAGTAGCGCCTGCTGTGCGGCCTCCATGCGCTGCGCGAACTGGTCGCGGTGGCGCTCTATGTACTCATCGACCGCGCGCTCGACGAGCTCGGCCTGCTTGAGGCCCGCCATCAACGCGGCGTAGCGGACCTTCTCTCTGGTGGCCTCATGAACCTTGATCGGAGATTGCGCACGCGCCATAGGATACCCTCGGTACTTCGGCACCAATCATACCGCATCGCCTGCCGCCTGACGACGGGCCGGGAGAGCGCGACCGTGGGCTACGATTCAGGGCCAGCGCCGACGTTACCTTGGAGGGGACGTCCGGGGTGTTCTTGCCTGCAAATCGGCTGGTCGTCGGGGTATCGGGGAATGTGGGTGGCCTCGTTCCCGCAAGCACACCGCGGTTCTCCGCCAGCTTGATCGGGGCCTCACGGACAAGCTGCTCTGAGCCGCGGTCGAGGTCTTCTCATCGCCCGGACGAGGTTCGGGCTGGCAGCCGCCGGCGCAGAGCAGCACATGGCTACTAGGCCCGGGCCGAAACGTTCGGCGCGGCCGTATGTCGCCAAGGACGGGCGGCGTTGCTACACGGCCGACGCACTCGAGAATCGTCCCTTGCAGGCGCGCGGGCACCAGTGTTTCGGGCTGCCGCATCGCCGCAAAGGAGGAGTCTGAGGCGGACCGAGCGTGGTGCTCCTCGTCCGCAGCGGCAGCGAGCCGCGTCTGATGCGCACTCCTGCTTCTCGTGCAAAAGCACAAGCGAAGAGGTCGTCGAGATGAAAGTCTGTCGCGGCCGCCAGAAGGCGACGTGCGCCGCTACCGTCAGCGCCCGTGCCACACCCACTCGCACCGAGCCTTCATCCGACCGCAGTCACGCTCACCCTCCCCGCACTCGCAGGCGCGGCGATTGCGGCGGAGGAGGAGCTGCGGGCCCAAGCACGCACAGACCCGAACCGGTGCTGCGGCTACTTCCCATCGCTAGCGGAAAGCGCCGGCATCCTGAGTGACCTGCCTGCGTGCGCGGCCTTCGCCCACCTGCTCCCCGTCGTTGCGCATCATGGCCTGTCTTATCGCTTCAGCTTCCTGAGACTGTCGCTGACGCAGCAGAGTTCAGACGCCGCTTACCACCTCGACTCAGACGCCGACACAGCGATCACCGGGGACGTTGCGTCCCTGCGGAGCCGCCGCGTCCTGAGGGTCCTCCTGAACCTCAGCACCTCCCGAGAGCGCGCGTTGCACTACCTGGATGTTGACGCCTGGTCCGTGCCGCTCGCGGTTGATGGCTCCTACGTCCGGGTGGCCGACCGGGTAGCCGCGCGTGGCCATGCGCGGGTGGCCGCGATTCCGCCGCGTCGAGGCGCGACGGTCTTCGGGCTGGCCTTCGCCTCGAACCTTGTGCTGCACTCGGGCGTTGATGACCCGAGCGGCCACTTCGTCGCGGCCTACGGAACCGAGGCGGCTTCGGCGCCCGGCCCGACGGTCCGGTCGACGCAGCGGCGGTCGAAGGCGGAGACCACCTCTTCACGAGCGGCAACCTGGCGGGCCACGTTCAGCTCGCGATCTCCAAATACCCACTGACGCAACTCGCCGGGGCATCGCGTGCCACGGCGTCCATGCGCGTGCGAGAGGTTGTCGAATATCAGTAGGTCGCCGGGGCGCAGCCCGATCTCGACCTCGACGCCGTCGAGCGGAACGGAGTGTCGCTCAAAGAAAGCCGCCTCCGCTCTCAGGTTGTGGAACTCCATACCACATAGGAAGCCTGGCTCGGTCTTGACGCTGGGCAGGGCGGCCTCGCCTGTGGCGGCCTCCACGAGCCGCGCGAGGCTGCCCTCCACGTACCCGAGCGTGTCGTCCCAGGCTCCGTGCGTCCTGCCGTAAGAGGAAAGCCTGTCCAGCAGCTCCTCGCGGGGAGGCCAGTCTCGTTGGCTGAGCAGCCCTCTGAGCGGCACGAGCCTCGTCGCAGCGGTGACTGGGCTCGCGCCGCTGCAGACGTGTAGGGCGGTCCAGCGCCCGAGATCCTTCGGGACGCGGGGGTCAAGCGGCACACCGAAGTCGAAGTGCAAGGTTTGGAAGTCCCGCGTCGGCGGCCCGTCCAGTGGCGGCAGGACGAAGTCGCCAACCACGACCGGCAGCCCGTCGCCGTGCGCCGCGCAGCGGGCGGAAATCAGCTCGTGTGCGGCCTCAAGTGCCGACTGTGCATCACCCAGGCCCCCACGAATCCAGGCGAAGCCGTCCCGCCGCAACGCCGCGATGTGCTCGTCCACGCGCACAGTATCCAGGCAACCGTCCCTGTCCAGGCGCCCGCCCTTGCCCCGCCGCTGCAACAGGCACGCTACCCACGCGCTCGGCTCCAACTACACCGCGCCGAGCGCCTGCTGAAGCGCGAGCGACAACTGCACAGACAGACTTGTGCTTACGCAAGCAGTCGTCCCGCCGCAACGGCGCGGGGCTCCTGCTGCGGACGATTCTCGATCGCGCCGACGGAGGCCCGGTAGACGACCGCTTACGCCGGGGCGAAGCGAGCGTCTGGCGAGAGGGCGACGAGATGCCCGCTGGTCGTCCTGTGCGACAGCCCGAGACCTGACCATGGGGACGCTTGCTCTTGGGCGAGAGCAGCGGTCTCCCTCTCCGGTTCTGTTGGACAGTAGATCCGACTAGACCAACATCACGCCGAACGTTCGCCCGACAGCGGCGGCTGCGGGTTGCGAGCGCCTCGCGTTCGGGCGCCTCGAGCCACGTTTAGTGAGTGCGGAGGCTTTCGAGGATGAGGAGGCACTCGGGCTCTACCCTCGCGAGGGCCGCCTCGGGCCGGGGATCGGTTGAGATCAAGAGGGCGGCCTCGATGAGCGCGGAGAGCACGAGGTGTGTGGTCGTGTCGATGTCGGTGCTCCTGAGTTCATGGGCGTCGACGGCCGCTTGGATCCCGCCGCGCATCAACGCGATGCCGAGATCGGCGGCGCCGTCGCGCCATCCTTCCCAGCCGAGCACCGATCTGCTCTGCCGAAGACCGATGCGCTGGAGCTCCCCGGGGACGGCTGCTTCGCGCAGGTATGCCCTGGCGCCGGCGAGGAGTTGATCGAACGGTCCGGCGCCCGGATCCAGCCGGGCCGCGACGGAGGCGATGCGGATGAGGCTCTCGCGCTCTGACTCCTGCCAGGCGGCGCGGAATAGGTCGACCTTTCCGGGAAAGTGGTGATACATCGCGCCGCGACTGACGCCGGCACGCTCGATGATCTGTTCGGTGCTGAGTTCGTCGAAGTCGTGCGTCATGAGTAGCTCTCGTGTCGCGGTGACGAGGGCTTCGCGAGCGCCAGTCGGCGGGCGTCCTCGCCCCCTGCCGGGGATCGCGGACGTGGCTTTGGAGGGGCGCTTGACAGCGGGCATCGTTCTGTTCTACATTACCGACCGACAATCGGTCTATAAACGCAAGGGAGGCATCCCCATGAATCAGTACATGATCCGCCGGCGCACGGCCTGGGCGTCGCCCGCCGAGCTCGAGGCGACCGCGAAGCGCTCGACCGAGGTTGCCGACGCCGAGTTCTCAACTTCGATCCGGTGGATTCGAAGCTACGTCGTCGAGGAGAGCGACGGCCGCCTCGGCACCGTGTGCATCTACGAGGCGCGCGACGCAGATGCCGTGCGCGAGCACGCAGGCCGCGTCGACATGCCCGCGGACGAGGTTCTCGCGATAGCCGACACCGTGATCGTCCGCCCTGACCCCGAACGGGTCGAGGTCTGAAAGCATGGATGACGCGCCATGCCGCTCTACATGGACCGCCACGACCTTCCCGATGCGACCGCTGCCGATCTCGCAGCCGCTCACCTGCGCGACCTCGAGGTGCAGGACCGGTTCGGGGTGCGCTTCGTCACCTACTGGTTCGAAGAAGCGGCACGCAGTGGCTTCTGCCTCGTCGAGGGTCCCGACGAGGAGGCCGTCCATGCAGCTCACCGAGAGGCGCACGGGATGCTTCCTTCGCAGGTGATTGAGGTCGATGAGGCCGCCGTTCGCGGCTTCTTCGGTCGACTCAACACGCACCCTCCAGGCGAGCCATATGTTGAAAGCGCCTTCCGCGCGATTCTCTTCACCGACATAGTCGACTCCACTGCCGTCACTCAGCGACTCGGGGATCGCGCCGCGATGCGGCTTCTTCGGGAACACGACTCGATTGTGCGCACCGTCTTGGCACAGTTCGGCGGCACCGAGGTAAAGCACACCGGCGACGGGATCATGGCTGCTTTCGCGTCGGCGTTTCAGGCAGTCGGCGCGGCGGCGCGAATACAGAGCGAGCTGCATGAGCGCGACCGGGGCGAGACGGAGGCACTGCAGGTCCGCATCGGGGTGGCGGCGGGGGAGCCGGTGACTGACCAAGGTGACCTCTTCGGTGCGGCGGTGCAGCAGGCCGCGCGGCTGTGCACTTGCGCCCAGCCAGACTGCATCGTCGTTTCATCCGCGGTGCACGACCTGTGTCGCGGCAAGGGCATCCGGTTCTCGGACGCGGGCCCCATCGCCGTAAAGGGCTTCGACGAGCCAATCGGGCATTTTGAAGTCGACTGGCGCGATTGACGTCGCTGACCCACGAGCAGCGCTCAGCTTGCGCCACCTATGCTCGCCAGCGGGAAGAAGCCGCAGCCTGTCGCATCTCTGCGGCTCCCGCTTTGACGCGAGATGCGAGCGTTTCAGACGCCGTCCTGCCCACTACAGCTCCGGACGATTGGGAGCAGCCCAGGGCGGCTCCGCATAGACGCTTCCTTCGCCACGGCGAAAGCAGTCGTGAACGCGCCGGCGGCCTCGGTGCCTCCTCTCGTGCGGCGTTCCGACACTCCTGGTCCAAAAGCGTTGGGCTCCCATTGCTCGGAGTGTGCGGCAGTCGGGTCAGAACCCTCGACCTCGCGAGTGGGTCGAAAGTTACGCTGACGTAGCGCTCGCAGTCCGCCTCGGCGTCGGCCGAGGCCGAGGCATGAGCCGGTCGAAGCTCGCGCCGTGCTCGCGCGTGGTGTGCTGCTCGGCCTGCGAGAGCGGTGTTGACGCTCTGATGGTCCTGAACCGGCAGCTAGAGGCACTCGCGTACCTTGCACGCAAACGCGGATGCGCCGGCGCGCTCGAAGGCGTCGAGCAGCTCCGCGACGGGTCTACCCCCGGCCCATGTGGCGGCCTGCAGCTCAAGGAGGGCGAGCACGCCACGGGCGTCCGCGTCGAGCGCGCTAGCGAGAAAGTCGCCCGGTGCGGCGACCTGCACGCCGTGGCGGTTGAGGGCGTCGTGCAGGTAGCCGCGGTCGTGCGTGAAGAGGTAGTCGGCGTTGGCAGCCACGGCCAGCCCGCACACGTGGGCGTCGGCCGGATCGCGGGTGAGCCCGGTGATGTCTGGTGCGTGCGGATCAAGGTCGATGCGTCCGGCCGGGGAAGCTCAGGCGCAGGTAGTCGACCCATCGCTGAGCGGACTCGGGCGGAAGCTGCTTCTTCTCGACCGGCGACCTCTGTGCCTCTGCGAGCAACTGCTCGCTCCAAAAGAGGTCCAGGAGCCGCAGCTCCGCGGCGATGCGTCCCACGAGCTCATGCAGAACGCGCGAGAAGATGATGTCGGTGTCGAGGACCGCTCGCGGCCGCTCGTGCTCGCTCACTCGGGTGGCGCGCCCATCGCGTCGAGTTCGCGCGACCATCCTGCCGTGAGGTGCTCGTGCGCGCTCTTGCGCTCCTCGAAGGCAAGCACCGATGAGAGCGGGATCTTCCAGTGGCTGGACCCGGGGAGTCGCTGCGCCTCGAGATCGCCGTAGCCGATGAGCCGCATGACATGCTGGCGAGAGAACCCCAGACGATCGGCTGCCAGCTGAGGCGAGAGCAGCTCCTGCTCCTCGGCGAGCGTCACGGCGACCCGCTTGCCCTCCGCGAGCATCCTGTCGATCTCCTCGGTCACAAGAGCAGCCTGGTCACGAGCGGCCGGGTCGAGATGCAAGGTCTTCATCGACACGATCCTACCATCAACTGCCCTATCTGCACATCACCGAGTTCGCTGGCCTGGCTGCTCACCACGCTGACAGCGGCCCTCGACACCAGGCAACGCACGCCCTCAGACAGGCACCGAGACGAGTACGATGGGCGCAGGCCGACGTAGCTCAGCTGGTAGCAGCGCATCCATGGTAAGGATGAGGTCGTGGGTTCGAGTCCCACCGTCGGCTCTCCTCCCGCTACCGCACCGTCACCGCAGCTCGCTACGGTTTTTGTCCGTGTTGTCCGGTCCGTGTTGTCCGGCTTTGTCCAAGCCGCGACAGGCGAAAATCCCAGTCTAGGAGCCAAGAAATGGCGTTCTGCCTCAAAACAGAGCGCCCTGGGCCTCCCGCTTACCATGAGGTGCTCTACCGGCTGAGCTACGGCGTGGAGCCTGGATCGTAGCCGACGCGTCCTCGCGCGCTCGAGCCTCGGAGGGGCCGTTGCAAGCGGGGATAATGCGGCGGCGATGAACGCGCCCGCCGCCGAGGCCCAGCCGCAGGGCGACGCGACGCCGACGAGGAGCTCGTCGGCGTGGGGGCCGTTTCGCTCACCCGATTTCGCGAGGATGGCCTCGGCGCAGTTCGTGAGCAACGTCGGTGGCTGGATGCAGACCGTCGGCGCTCAGGAGCTGATGCTCACGCTGACGACGTCGGCCACGCTCGTGGCGTTGATCCAGACGGCCGCGGGCCTTCCGGTGGTCCTGCTCGCCGTGCCCGCGGGCGCGATCGGCGATCTCGTCGATCGTCGCCGGCTGCTGATCGTCGCACAGTCGTTCATGCTGCTCGCCGCCGGGGTGCTCGCCGCGCTCGCGCTGGCCGGGCTGGTGACGCCGTGGGTTCTGCTCGCGCTGATCTTCGCCGTCGGCGCCGGGCAGACGCTGACCTCGCCCACGTGGCAGACGCTGCAGCCCGAGCTCGTCGCGCCCGAGGACCGCACGCAGGCGATCGCGCTGGGTGCCGTCAACATGAACCTCAGCCGGGCGATCGGCCCCGCGATCGGCGGCGCTCTGTATGCGGCGAGCAGTGCCGGGGTGGTGTTCTTGGTCAACGCGCTGAGCTTTGTGCCGGTCATCGGCGCGGTCATTCGCTGGCGGGGCGGCGCGCGCCCGGCGCGCCGGGCGGCGCGCGAGCACGTCGGTGAGGCAATCCGCGCCGGAGGGCGCTACATCGCCGCCAGCCCGGCGCTGCGCGTGATCTTGCTGCGCGCTGTGCTGTTCACGTTCTTCGCCAGCTCGATCTGGGCGCTCCTGCCGCTCGTCGCGCGCAGGCAGCTGCATCTCGGCTCCGGCGGCTACGGGCTGCTGCTGGGCGGCGTGGGCATCGGAGCGGTCGCCGGCGCGGTGGTGCTTCCCCGCCTGCGGGGACGCGTAGCGCCGTCGAGCACGATGATCGCCAGCACGCTCGTCTTCGCCGGTGTGACGCTGGCGCTGGCCTACGTGCGCGTCAGTGGGCTGGCCGCGATCGCGCTCGTGATCGGCGGCGTCGCGTGGATCCTCGTGCTCTCGACGCTCAACTCCCAATATCAGTCGACGCTGCCGGGCTGGGCGAAGGCACGCGGCATGTCCTACTACCTGGTGATCTTCCAGGGCGGCGGCGCGCTCGGCAGCGCCGCGTTTGGCGTCATCGCACAGAACACGACTCTGACCACTGCGCTGCTCGCGGCCGCCGCCGGACTCGCGCTCGTCGGCCTTGCCGGCGTGTGGCTGCCCTTCAAGGAAATCTCGCCTCGAGAGCTGCTGCCTGCCGGCGACTGGCCGGACCCGCAGCTCGTCGACGCGAGTGCGAGCGACGGGCCGGTCCTCGTGACGCTCGAGTACCGGCCAAAGCCGGGGCTGGAGCGAGACCTCCTCGAGGCGCTCTACGCTGGGCGCCACGCGCGACGGCGCACGGGCGCGGTGAGCTGGCGCATGTGGCGCGACGCCGCCGATCCCGGGCACATCCTCGAGCAGTTCGTCGTCGGCTCCTGGGACGAGCACCTGCGCCAGCACGAGCGCGTCAGCCGCCGCGACCAGCAGCGACTCGAGGAGATCGCGGCCATGACCGATCCCGCCAGGCCAGTGACCACCATCCACTGGATAGCGCCTCGGCTCGAGGGGAAGCCGCCTTCCATGCCGTCATCAGACGGGAGCTGATTCAGTCCGGCTCGTGGGACGCCAAGGCCCTGCTCGCCCGCCTCGGCTTCTATGACGCTCGGCCTCGCGCGCGGATCGCCGCCTGCGCCGCGGCCACGCGCGCGATCGGCACGCGGTAGGGGGAGCAGGACACGTAGTCGATCCCGGAGGCGTTCAGGAACTCGATCGAGTCGGGGTCGCCGCCGTGCTCGCCGCACACGCCGAGCGTCAACTCGAGGCGCGCCTCGCGCCCGAGCCACGCGCCCATGCGGATCAGCTGCCCGACGCCGGGGGTGTCGAGCGTCTCGAACGGCGAGCGGTCGAGGATGCCCACGTCGATGTAGCGCGCCAGCAGCCGCCCCTCGATGTCGTCGCGGCTGAAGCCGAGCGCCGTCTGCGTGAGATCGTTGGTGCCGAAAGAGAAGAAGTCGGCGTCGGCGGCGATGCGGTCGGCCTGCACGCACGCGCGCGGCAGCTCGATCATCGTGCCGACCGCGTAGTCCTCGACGCCCACATCCGCGGCCACGCGGTCGACCAGGCCGCGCGCGAGCGCCAGCTCTCGCTCGTAGGCCACGAGCGGCACCATCACCTCGATGCGGCTCCCGGGCACGCGCGCCGCGGCGGCGAACAGCGCGCGGACCTGCATCTCGTACAGCGCGGGAAACAGGATGCCGAGCCGCACGCCGCGCGTGCCGAGCATCGGGTTCGACTCCTGCAGCTGCTCCACGCGGCGGCGCTCCGGTGAGCCCGCGGGCAGCGTCGCGGGGTCGGGGAGGAACTCGTGCAGCGGCGGGTCGAGCAGGCGCACGGTCACCGGACGCCCCTGGAGCTCCGTGAGGATCTGCTCGAAGTCGGCTTCCTGCAGCGGGCGCAGGCGCTCGATCGCGCGCGCCCGCGCCGCGTCGTCCTCGGCGAGGATCACCGCGGCCATCAGCGGCTGGCGCTCGCCGAGGAACATGTGCTCGGTGCGACACAGGCCGATCCCCTCGGCGCCCAGCTCGATCGCGCGCCGGGCATCCTGCGGCGTGTCGGCGTTGGCGCGCACGCCGAGCGTGCGCAGCTCGTCGCACCAGCCGAGCACGCGCTGCAGGTGCTCGGAGACGCGCGGTTGCACGAGCGGCACGTCGTCGGTCGTGATCGTGCCGTGGCTGCCGTCGATCGCGATCACCTCGCCGCGCCGCAGCGTGCGCGGGCCGATCCGCACCGCGCCGGCGGCCGGGTCGACCTGCACCTCAGCGGCGCCGGTCACTGCCGGGCGGCCCATGCCGCGGGCGACCAGCGCGGCGTGGCTCGCCTTGCCGCCCTCGCTCGTGAGGATGCCGCGGGCGGCGTGGAAGCCCGCGACGTCGTCGGCCTCGGTGAAGGCGCGCACGAGGATCGCGTCGCGTCCGTCCGCAGCCGCGCGGATCGCCTCCTCGGCGCTCAGCACGATCTCGCCCTTGGCGGCGCCGGGCGAGGCGGCGACGCCGCGCGCGAGGACCTCGAAGCGCGCGGTGGGGTCGAACGTCGGGTGCAGCAGCGCGTCGAGCGTCGAGGCGTCGATCGTCGCGATCGCCGACTCGCGCTCCAGCAGCCCTTCCTCGACGGCGTCGACCGCGAAGCGCACAGCTGCCTGCGCCGGTCGCTTGGCGCCGCGCGTCTGCAGCATGTACAGGCGTCCCTCCTGGATGGTGAACTCCGTGTCCTGCATGTCGCCGTAGTGGCGCTCGAGCGTTCTCAGGATCTCGAGCAGCTCTTCGTGGACCTCCGGCATCCACTCGCGCAGCTCGGAGATGTCGCGCGGCGTGCGCATTCCCGAGACGACGTCCTCGCCCTGCGCGCTCTCGAGGAAGTCGCCGGACGGCTGCGGCGCGCCCGTCAGCTCGTCGCGCGAGAAGGCCACGCCGCTGCCGGAGCGCTCGCCGAGGTTGCCGAACACCATCTGCTGGACGTTCACCGCCGTGCCCCACTCGTCGGGGATGCCGTTGATGCGCCGATAGGCGATCGCGCGCTCTCCCTGCCACGAGTCGAACACCGCGCGGATCGCGCCGCGCAGCTGCTCCAGTGGGTCTTCCGGGAACGCGTAGAGGCTCTTGAAGTGGAGCGTCAGCTCGCGCAGCGCCTGCGCGTCGAGCTCCGTGTCGAGCCTCACGCCGCGCGCCGCCTTCGCCTCCGCGATGGCCCGCTCGAAGCGCTCGCCGGGGATGCCGAGGACCACGTCGCCGTACATCTGCACGAAGCGACGGTAGGAGTCCCAGGCGAAGCGCTCGTCACCCGAGCGCTCCGCCAGGCCGGGCACCGACCGATCGTTGAGGCCGAGGTTGAGGACGGTGTCGAGCATCCCCGGCATCGACTCGCGGGCGCCCGAGCGGACCGACACGAGCAGCGGGTCGCGTGGGTCGCCGAGCCGCCGTCCGGCCAGCGCCTCGAGCCGCCCGAGCGCCTCCTCGACCTGCCCGAGCAGGCCGTCCGGGAAGGCTCTCTCGCGCATGTAGGCGACGCACGCGGCGGTCGTGATCGTGAATCCCGCGGGCACGCGCGCAGGCCCCAGCACGCGCGTCATCTCCGCGATGCCCGCGCCCTTGCCGCCGAGCAGCTCGCGCAGCTCGCGCCCGCCTTCCTGGAAGTCGAGGACCCAATGCTCGCCCATCGGTCTGGCAATTTAGTGGTCCGGCTGGTGGGAGGCCAGCGGCAGGCAGTCCTCGCGCACGGGGGGAAGACGTCGACGTCGGGCGCCGGCTGCTCGCCGATCACCCTGCCGGCGTGCGGGGCGCCGGCGGGGATGCACCGGCAGCTCGCCCTCCAGGACGCCCCGGATGCAGCATGCTGACAGCGGACGGACGAACACGAAGACCACCGACGCGAAGCGCGTCGGCCGAAAGGAGGTGCCGCGATGGCGACTGACGAGGGTAGGGCCAAGGTTCGTGCGGGACTGCTGGGCGTGGGCCTGATGGGCTCGGCGATGGCGGCTCGCATGGTCGATCAGGGCATCGAGGTGCTCGCCTGGGATCGCAGCGCCGAGCACGTGCGGGCGCTGGCCGGCGTGGAGGTCGCGGACACACCCGGCGCGGTGGTGGTGGGCACGCCGACGGTGATAACGATGCTGCCGACGGCCGAGGTCGTTCTCGCTGTCGTCGAGCCGCTGTTGGCGAGCTGGCCCGACGGGACGATCTGGGTGCAGATGAGCAGCGTCGGAGCCAGCGAGGCCGACCACTTGAGCGAGATCGCGGAGCAGCACGGCGTGACGCTCGTTGATGCCCCCGTCTCTGGCAGCACGCGTCCGGCGCTGGAGGGCCGGTTGACGATCCTGGCGTCGGGCCGTGACTCGGCTCGCCAGCAGCTCGCACCGGTCTTCGCGGCGCTCGGGCAGAAGGTCATGTGGGTGGGGCCGGCCGGGATGGGCTCGCGGCTGAAGCTGGCGGCCAACCACTGGATGATCGCGTCGATCACAGCGCTTGCCGAGACGATGCATCTGTGCGAGGCGATGGGCCTCGACCAGCAGGAGCTCGCCCGGCTGCTCGACGGCGGTCCGCTGGGTTCTCCCTACGTCATCGAAAAGCTCGGCGAGATGAGACGCCACGAGTACCCGGCCGGGTTCCCGGTGCGCCTGGCGCTCAAGGATCTCGAGCTCGTGCACGAGGTGCAAGCGAGCGCCGGCATCCACATGCCGGTGCTCGAGGCGGCGCTCGACCGCTTCCAGGCCGCCGCCGAGACGCTGGGCGACGAAGACGCCGCCGCGGTGTACGAGGTACAGGGATGAGCGCTCTCGGACGCACCGAGCTCGACGTGTTCCCGATCTGCCTCGGCGGCAACGTGTTCGGGTGGACCGCCGACGAGCCGCAGTCGATCGCCGTGCTCGACGCCTACACGGCGGCGGGCGGCAACTTCATCGACACCGCGAACTCCTACCTCCTCGAGCACGGCCGCTCGGAGACGATCATCGGGCGTTGGCTGGCCGATCGCGGCGATCGCGACCAGCTCGTACTGGCCACCAAGGTCGGCGGCGGCCACGGGCCGACCCGCAACCTGCGGGCGCAGACGATCGAGAGCGAGGCGCATGCCTCGCTCGAACGCCTGCAGACCGACCGCATCGACCTCTACTACGCGCACTTCGACGACCCCGGCACGCCGCTCGAGGAGTCCTTGCGTGCCTTCGACGCGCTCGTCCGCGAAGGCACGGTGCGCTACATCGGGGCGTCGAACTACACACCTGAGCGTCTCGAGGCCGCGCTCGAGCGCCAGCGGGAGCTCGGCCTCGCCGAGTTCGCCGTCCTGCAGCCGCTGTACAGCCTCGTCGAGCGCGACTTCGAGCGCACGCTGCTGCCCATCGCAGACGCGTGGGACCTTGCGGTGCTGCCGTATTACGCGCTGGCCAGCGGCTTCCTCACCGGTAAGTACCGGCCGGGCGGCGAGGCGGTCGACTCCCCCCGCGCCGGGGCCGCCCGCGCGTATCTCGACCGCGGCGGGGCTGCCGTGCTCGATGCGCTGGACGAGGTTGCCGCGGCCCACCAGACCACGGTGGCAGCGGTGGCGCTCGCGTGGCTGCGCACCCGGCCGCGAGTCCTCGCGCCGATCGCCAGCGCGCGGACCACCGAGCAGCTCGAGCAGATCCTGCCGGCCGCCACACTGGAGCTGACGCCAGCGGAGGCCGAGCGGCTGTCCTCCGTCGGGATGCAACCGGAGGCGAGCGCATGATCGACACCAAACAGCTGGGCGAGACCGGCCTGCAGATCACGCGCGTCGGGTTCGGCGCGTGGGCGATCGGCGGTGGAGGCTGGGAGTTCGGCTGGGGTCCGCAGGAGGACGATCAGTCGATCGCCGCGATCCACCGCGCCCTCGAGCAGGGAGTCAACTGGATCGACACAGCCGCCGCCTACGGCTTCGGTCGCTCCGAGCAGATCGTCGGTCGCGCGCTGGAGGGACTTGCCGAGCGCCCGTACGTGTTCACCAAGTGCTCGCTGCTGGAAGGACCCGGCCGGCGGGTCCTCCACAGCCTCGAGCGCGACTCGATCGTGCGCGAGGCGCACGCCAGCGTCGAACGGCTGGGGATCGACGCGATCGACCTCTACCAGATCCACTGGCCGATCCCGGATGCGGACATCGAGGAGGGTTGGAGCGCGCTTGCCGAGCTCAAGCAGCAGGGCCTCGTTCGCCACATCGGCGTCTCGAACTTCGACGTCGAGCAAGTGCGGCGCATCCAGCAAATCGCCCCGGTCGAGACGCTCCAGCCGCAGTACTCGCTGATCGAGCGCGACGCCGAGCGCGAGCTGCTCCCCTTCCTCGAGCGTGCCGGGATCGGCGTGATCGTCTACTCGCCGATGGGCTCGGGGATGCTGACCGGGACGATGACCCGTGCACGGATCGCCGAGCTCCCCGACGATGACTGGCGAAAGCGCGACGAGCGCTTCCGCGAGCCGCGGCTCTCGCGCAACCTCGAGCTCGTCGAGCGCTTGAGCGCGGTAGCCGAGCGGCACGACACCAGCCCCGGGGCGGTCGCGATCGCCTGGACGCTTCGCAACCCAGCCGTCGACGGCGCGATCGTGGGCTTCCGCCGTCCCGATCAGGTCGACCCGCTGCTCGGCGCGGCGAGCCTCGAGCTGAGCGGCGAGGACCTCGACCGGATCGAGGGACGCGCCGGCTAGGCGCCGGGATCGATGTGACGGTCAGCCAGCGCAACCGCGACGAGCTGCGCGCGCGTGCGCGCACCGGTCTTGTCCATCGCGTTGCGCACGTGCGTGCGTACGGTTGCGGGCGAGATCGTGAGCTCCTTGGCGATCTGCGGACTGGTGCGTCCAAGCGCCACGAGCCTCACGACCTCGCGCTCGCGCGCCGTCAGCGCGCCGCGCGTCCCTGAGCCGACGGGCTCGTCCTCGACGGGCATCTCGAGCAGGACGGCCACGCCGAGGCAGTGGCAGCCGATGTTGCAGCCGGTTCGCGCCGCCGCCTGCACACGCACGCGCGAGCCGTCTGGGCGGATGAGGTCACACTCCTCGTCCCAGTGGCCTGTCTCCCAAAGCCGCTCCCACTCCGCGCCCAGCGCGTCGCGCTCGGCGCGCGTCAAGAAGTCATCGAGCCGTCGCCCGGCGATCTCCTCCCGCGGCCTGCCCAACAGCTCGCCCATCGCCGCGTTGACCTCTACATACCGTCGCTGCTCGTCGAACAGCGCGATCGCGTTCGTGGAGAGGTCGAAGACGCCCCAGAAGAGACGCTCCCACAAGCCGGCGTCCGGATCTGTGTGGGGCATCGAGGTCTCGCTTGCCGTCACGGGGTCGCGCTTTCCGTCAGGAGGGACG